>PLZL01000387.1:2525-3773 GCA_003152145.1 Limisphaerales bacterium | reverse complement strand
CTCGATTGATTTTCCTCTCAACGCATTGGCGTCGCCGTAAAAACTGCTGTGGCCGTGAAATATAACCACAGTGAAAGGCGAGTTGGGGAATGGCTGGTCAAGGTTCAAAAATGTCACGGTGGGGCGGATGGTGACCTGCACGACTTTGCCGGTCACAATCATCGTCTGGTCGTAGTATTTGTCCGCGTCCGCCGTGCCGATTTTAAGCGGCGCGGCGGAGTTGGTATCAGCCGCGGACGCCTCCAGCGTCAGCGCCAGGACGGCGAGAATCGAAAGAAATGCCTTCATGCAAACATTGGACGCATTTTGTCCGGCTGCGGCAACAAAAATATGCCGTGTAACTTTTTTCCGTTTATTGATTCGCCGCCGCCAGGAATCTTTCCGCGTCAATCGCCGCGGCGCAGCCCATGCCCGCCGCCGTGACGGCCTGCCGATAAACATGGTCCGCGCAGTCGCCCGCCACAAACACGCCCGGCACATTCGTCATCGTGCCTTTCTTGGGAATGATGAAACCGTTGGCGTCCATTTCAATTTGTCCCTTGAAAATGTCCGTGTTCGGCGAGTGGCCGATGGCGATGAAAACGCCCGCGCAATTCAAAACGGATTCCGCGCCGGTCTTGAGGTTCTTCAATTTCACGCCGGTCACCTTGTCCTGTTTCACATCGAGGACTTCCGTCACGACGGAATCCCAGACCGGCTTGATTTTCGGGTTCGACAGCGCACGGTCAGACATGATTTTCGAGGCGCGCAAGGAATCGCGCCGGTGAATGAGATGAATGACCGAGCCGAAACGCGTCAGATACAGTGCCTCTTCGCACGCGGAATCGCCGCCGCCGACCACGACGAGCGGCTCGTTGCGGAATACCGGCAGCGCACCGTCGCAAGTGGCGCAGTAAGTCACGCCTTTGGTTTCCAGCAAATCCTCGCCGGCCACGCCGAGATGCCGGTGGCTCGCGCCGGTGGCGATAATGACGGTTTCGGCTTCGATTTTCTCGCCGTCCACAACCAGCGCGAAGAGGCGCTTGGAAAAATCCGCCTTTTCCACCGTGCCAAAGCTGGCGCGCGCGCCGAAACGTTCGGACTGCTTNNATTCGTAGCCGTCCACGCCTTCGGGGAAGCCGGGATAATTTTCAACGATGCTGGTGGTGGTAAGCAGGCCGCCGGGCTGTTTGCCGGTGAGCACCAGCGGCTGGAGATTGGCGCGCGCCGTGTAGAGCGCCGCTGTCCAGCCCGCGCAGCCTGAACCGA
>PLZL01000387.1:0-2443 GCA_003152145.1 Limisphaerales bacterium | reverse complement strand
ACGGCCGGCTCTTTGCCGTCACGCCGGAAGGCAAACTCAAATGGGCGTTCCAAGCCGGTCGTGAAATCAAGTCCTCGCCAGCCATCACTGATGACGGGACAATTTACTTCGGCTCACGCGACTGGAAATTTTACGCCGTCACACCGCAGGGCAAACTGAGATGGGCCTTCCCGACCGGCGCGTGGGTGGATTCCTCGCCGGCCATCGGCGCGGATGGAACGATTTACTTCGGCTCTTGGGATACGAATTTCTACGCGCTCAACCCCAACGGGACCAAAAAATGGAGCTTCCCCACCGGCGACGTGATTGATTCCTCGCCGGCCATCGGCGCGGATGGAACGATTTACTTCGGGTCGCATGACAAAAAGCTTTACGCGCTCAAGCCCAACGGCACGAAGAAATGGGACTTCAACACCGGCGGCCAAATCGGTTCCTCGCCCGCCATAGGCGCGGACGGCACAATTTACTTCACCTCGACGGACGGAAATCTTTATGCGTTGCGGCCGGACGGCACAGAACGCTGGCGCGTTCACACCGGCGGAGAAACGGAATCGTCGCCGGTGCTGGACGAAGTCGGCAACATTTATGTGTCGGTAAGCGGCTGCCTTTACATTTTTTCCAAGGACGGGGAAAAAGGATGGTGGTGGTGTGGAGCGCTGCCGGCGAACCAGACTGCTGCCATCGCCGCAGACGGGTTGGTTTATTTCCCGGCAGCTTGGCGCAGGTTGGCGGCCCTCAAACGGGACGGCTCCGAGGATTGGCAGGTGGGATTCACGGACAACGTTGCCAACTCGCCCGTCATCGGCGGGGACGGGACCGTTTACTTCAGCACCGGCACTCTGCTCGTGGCCGTCAATTCAATCAACCGTCTCGCCCCTTTGGCAAAAAGTCCCTGGCCGATGTTCCGCGCCAATCCGCGCCACACGGGGCGCGTGTCCGATTCATCAAAGTCTTGAACGGCAGCCCATTTTTTCGGGACAACGTCGGGACTTAGACCTTTGCTTTCCGGCGATACCAGAGGAAGGCCAAGCCGCCCAAGCCGAACAAACCTTTAACGCCCGGTTCGGGCATTGGCGTGGCTTTTATGGCAAATTGACATAATCGCCTGTTCTATTCCAAGATGAAGCATCACTGGAAGTCGAAACATCTACAAAATCAACCCAGTCACCGCTTGGATTATAGGAATTCGAGCCCACATAGCTCCAGTCATAGGTGCCATTGGCAACCGCTGTTTCAGCGGTCAGCACAATATAATAAATGGTGCTTCGCGATAATGTGAAGTTTGAAGCGGGGGTATAAGTAAAAATGCCGCCGGTCACTGGATTCAAAGAGCCATTCAGGGTGACGAGGCTGCTTCCAGGGTCTGGGAAAGGTCCACCAAAAATATGATCATAAAGCATAGCCGTGAAACCGCTGGGATTGCCCGAAGCATCCGTTATCGCCAGCCGAAAGGCAACATCGTGCGCGCGTCCGAACCGCCGAAGCCGAAGAAACCATAACCAAATCGTGAATACCGCAATTGCCAATTCAAAAGTCACTGTAACATTGTGTATAAATCCCCAAATTAGACAGATAAGTCATCCTTCCCTGCGCTTGCGTGATTTGCGGAGCCAAAGCGACCGCAAAAACAATAAAGCTGCCAATGATTGTCTTCATGGCTCTCATGGTTGGTTTTGACATTGGGGAATCCGGCGCGGAGAAAATGCCGGATGAAAGCATGTTTTCTCCCCGTCGGCTTGAGAAGTGTATCAGTCGTTTACGCCCAACCCGCTGCCCGTCTGGTTTCATTTGCGGTTTGCTCACGCGCTCTCGAAACGATGGCGCACAAAGAAGAGTCCATTTGCCCACAACCATTAGAAACAATCAATAATTATCTGTTAATAGACGACGTATTCCTTGTCATGGAAAAAAACAAAATCGGTGGAGCAAAGGCGGAAGCCAGATTTTGAGGTTCCAGTTCCGCCTTGGTTGCCGCCTGAAAATTTCAGAGCCGCTCGCGTCCAGTGAAGCCCGTGTCGAGGTCGTGCCAGAATTCAATGTCCGCCTCGTCCTGTTCCCAGCAGAGAAAGACTTCCCTGCCGCCAATGATGGCCGGGAAATCCACCAAGCCGCGCTCCAAATCCTTGATGAAAATCCGGCGGCGCTGGAATTCGGCGAGCACTTCCTGCATGTCCGCCAGCGCGCGAATCCAGTTGTTGACCGTCTCGCCGCCGATGTCGTTCCCCTGCTCCGCCAGGCCGCTCAAGCGCTTGTCAAAACGCTCCANNTCGCGTGTGTAATGTTTGTCGAAACGAAGCTCCATCGGCGAAAGACCTTTCGCGTGCGACCAAAGCATTCGCGGCACGGCCATTGCCGCCGGCCGCGAACGCCCGAAAAATGCGCGAGGCAGATTACTGCTGCCAAGTGCGCTTCTTGTGGCGATTCAAGCGCAGCTTCTTGCGCC
>PLZL01000196.1 GCA_003152145.1 Limisphaerales bacterium | reverse complement strand
TCAAACACCGCGCCGGTGACTTCAAAATCTTCGGAATTTACTCCAACATCGCCACCAATTCGAAAATCTAGAAGAGCACGATCAAGGCGTTTTCGCGGAGTCAAATTAAACCAATCTTCTCCCGCAAACTGCCGAACTAAATCTTTATATTTTACGCGATGCCACGGCGGAGTCAGGTCAATAGCTTTTCTGTCACGAAGCACACACAATACGGACCAAGAAGTTCGAAATTCGTTTATCAATTTATCAACCGTTGCTTCAAGTTTGTGATCCGTCGGCATTACACCTGTAACTGAAGCTTTGTAAGCTGACAACGTGCCCATAACTTGATCGAGGCAGTTAAGAGCATTTCGAGCCACATCATGCGCAGGCAATTTTCCTATTTGATTCGCCACAGAAATGAATTCACTTCTTAACGTTCCGATAGTTTCTCCGAATTTTATAGATATTCCGCTAAAATTATTTCTGGTGAAACCCATGAACGTGTCGCCGATCATTGAATCAAGTTTGTCTTGAGCAAATTTAATTGCGGAAGCAACTGCGTTGCTTTGATCGTGTTCAATTTTCAGCGTTCCCAAAACTTTCTGCGCAACGTGGCAAATCATGGATTGCACCAGTTCCATCATGCTCTCGTAATCGCCGAACGCCTGATACGCCTCNNTGCGCCGCCGCGCCGCCGGGAATCGCCTGCATCATCGGCGTCTCGACCTCGACGAAGCCGCGTGAATGCAAAAAGTTCCGGATCTCGCGGATGATTTCGCTGCGCTTGAGAAAAATGTCCTTCACTTCGGGATTCGCCATCAAATCGAGATAACGCTGACGATAACGGATTTCCGTGTCTTCGAGTCCGTGCCATTTCGCCGGTGGCGGGCGCAAGGCTTTGGCCAGAATCACGAACGATTCGAGCTTGATCGAAATTTCGCCGGTTTTGGTGGTGAACATTTTTCCGCGCGCACCGATGAAATCGCCGAGGTCGAGGTGCGAGAAGATGCTCCACTGCTCGTCGCCAAGCGTGTTTTTCTGCGCGTAAATCTGGATCCGTCCGCTCTGGTCGCGCACGTCAATGAACATGGATTTGCCCATTTCGCGGTGCGCGGTGATGCGCCCGGCCACGGCCACTTCGCGGCCTTCGGCGTAATTGTCGCGCGCCTGCTTGCACGTTTCCGTAGGCGAAAATTTGTTTTTGAACGGGTCAATACCCTTGGCGCGCAGCGCGGCGAGCTTGGCCTTGCGCTGTTCGATGAGTGAATTCGTGTCGTCCATAGACATGGCAAGCGGACATGAAACACGAAGCGGCAACGAATTCCAAGAAATTGATTCGGGCAGCCGGCTGAAAGCGGCAGAGGGCTGCCGCAGTCCAAAACCTCGCGGAATTTTGATGACGCCGGAAAACGCGGCAGCGTCTTGGATTGCGGCAGCCCTCTGCCGCTTTTCCCTGGCGCACGAGCCGGCATGAGGAGGCTCTGTTCAATTTCTGATTTTGAAAAATGAGCCTCGTTACCTCGGCTCCTACTTCTGCACGGGATTATTTGTTTGCGCTGGCACGATCTTGGGTTTGTAGAGTCCGGCCTTGATGAACGGCTCGAGTTGCGCGCCGTAGCCCGCTGCTTCCATTTTGTCCAACGGAATGAACCGCAGCGATGCCGAGTTGATGCAATAGCGTAGATGCGTCGGCCCCGGGCCGTCGTCGAACACGTGGCCGAGATGCGAGTCGGCGGCCTTGGACCGGACTTCCGTGCGCGTCGTGCCGAAGGAAGAGTCGGTGCGTTCGTCAATCAGCCCGCCGGTCAGCGGTTTGCTGAAACTCGGCCAGCCGCAGCCGGAATCAAACTTGTCGAGCGAACTGAACAGCGGTTCGCCCGACACCACGTCCACGTAAATGCCGGGTTCGTGGTTGTTCCAATACTCGTTATTGAACGCCGGCTCGGTCGCGGCCATTTGCGTGACCGCGAATTGTTCCGGCGTCAGTTTCTTCTTCAACTCGGCCTCGCCCGATTTCTTGAAATCTTTCGCGCCCATAAATTGGTTGGTTGATTGACTGGTTGAAATGTTTGAATCTTTGGCCGGTTGCGCGCGGCCCACGTTGCGCATCACCGCCACAACGCCCGCCGCCAGCAGCACCGCTGCCGCAATTTTTATGATTTTGGCCAATGGCATGTGCTTTTGACGGATTTAATCCGGCGGCGTTCAATGTCCATCCGATTCAAATAAATTCCCAGCGATCGAACATCGCCGCCTGGCCGCAGGGTTTGCCGTCTGCCGTCAACAAATTCCAGACCGTCGCGCGGCTGATGCGAAAACGCCGGCCAGATTTTGTAATCCGCACACCGGAATAATCGTCAATGAATCCGCGCCGGGTCACGGCTTCCAATAATCTGGCGCGTTCCTCGCGGTTCGGCGCCTCGGCGGTGAGCCGCGACGGTGTGCGCGTCAGTTCCTCCCACGGCATTTCCCAGAGCGCGAGCGCCGCGCGATTGCCGTAATTCAAAACAGGGTCCGCCTCCGTGCCGTGCGACACGACGACGAACCGCGCTTCAAAAACTTTTTGCGCCAGTTCCGCCGGAGCGGAAACACCGGGCAGCAATTCGCGCCCCGTCCAATGTTTCAAACTACGCGCCAGGATTTGCGTGTGGGCGACGACGAAATCGGTCTGCCAGATGGAATTCATTTTCGAGTCACACCGCCTGCCGCAGCGTTGCGGCCAGTTCCGCCGCCGTCAGCACGATGGGATTTGCCTTCATGCTGCTGGTGTTCGCGGCCTTCGCAACCAGATCCGCGACGTGTTCTCCGCGGATACCGTAACTGCCAAGCCGCGGAATTTGCAGATCGGCAACCAATTTGCGAACCCAGTCCACGCCGTCGTTCGCGGTCGCGCCGGGGTTGCCGGTCAACAACCGCGCCATCTCGTCGTAACGGGACAAAGCCAAGTTGTCCGGAGCACGTTGCCGGAGCGCGCGAATGTTCGCAACCATGACATGCGGCAGCAGGGCCGCGCAAATCGCGCCGTGGGGCGCGGGAAAACTTCCGCCAATCGGCCCGGCGAATCCGTGAACCGCGCCCAGCCCGGCATTCGCCAGCGCCAGTCCGCCGAGCAGACTTGCCACCGCCATGTCTTCGCGCGCCGATTTGTTTTTGCCGTCGGCAAACGCAACGCGCAGCGACCGCCCGGCGCGGCGGATTCCTTCAACGCACAAACCATCGGTCATCGGGTTGGCACGCGAGCACACGAACGGCTCGATGAGTTGCGTGAGCGCATCGAGTCCGGTGGTCGCGGTCAGCGCGGGCGGCAAATCGTAAGTGAGTTCCGGGTCAATGATCGCCACCTTCGCCAGCATCAGTGGACTGCGCAGGCTGACCTTCAATTTGTGTTCCGGCGACGCCAGCACCGCGTTGCGCGTGACTTCCGAACCCGTGCCCGCCGTCGTGGGAATGGCTATGAATGGCGCGGACGGCTTGGCTAAAGTCTTGCCGCGTCCGATGATTTCGACGTAATCGAGCAACGCGCCGTCGTTCGCCAGCATCGCGGCGATGGCCTTGGCCGCGTCCAGCGCGCTGCCGCCGCCAAAACCGATGACCAGTTTGCAGTTTTCCTTTTTTGCCAGCGCTATGCCTTGCTCAATCGTGGAAAGCTCCGGCTCGCCTGTGGCGGAAAATGTTGCCGCGCCCACGCCGGCCTCGCGGAGAATTTCCAGCAAAGGTCCGGCGCGTTTCGCGTCGCGCCCGATCACGACGAGCGCACGTTGGCCAAATTCCTTTGCCGCAGCGCCTGCCTCGCGCAGCGTGCCCGCGCCGAAAATGATTTTCGTCGCCGTTGCAAATTCAAAGCGCATCGTCATTCACCAAAATCTGTCGGAGACACATTGTCGAACTTCACGCCTTGGCGCGGCTCGGCCATCATCGGCGCGACGGCATCGCGCCAGACGAGATAATGCTCCGTTGCCTTGTGCGCGGCGGCGGCCCCGGCATCGCGATAGACTTCCACCAGCACGAATCGTGTCGGGTCGTCCTGCTGCTGCAAAACATCAAAGCGCAGCACGCCCAATTCCAGCAGGCTCCAGCGCGCGTTGAGCCGCGTCGCCTGTTTGAACGTTTCCAAGCAATCCGGTTTGACATGAACATGAACCTGAACAATGAGCATGACCGAGGAATATGCGAAAACGTGAAAATGCTCAAGCACTGGGGCAGGAAAAATCAAAGCCCCGACTTGTAGTGCTGCCTTTTTACTCGTCACACTGCGGGGTCTTCTTAATCATGGGTTCAACCCAATGAGTCGAAGATCGAAGAAAAAAGCCGCGCCGGGAAAAGCCCCTGCCAGCCATTCGGGCGCGTTCGCTCCGCAGGCCGGTGAAATGCCGGGAGTAGCAGACTCCCGCTCGCCTAAATACAAATTCTGTCCTGCCGGTTTGAATGACCACTGGACGGTTCCCGGGGTTTGTATTTTTCTGGCGGCGATTATCTGGATGGTCTTCGGGCAGACGCTGCATTACGGGTTTGTCAACTACGACGACAACAATTACGTGTATGAAAACCGGGCGGTTTGCGGCGGTCTTACTCTGAATGGAATTGCGGCGATGTTCACTCATGTGGAGTGCAATTTCTACCACCCGCTAACCATGATCTCCCTCATGGTGAATTATCAACTGAACGGACTACAGCCCGGTGGATATCATCTTACGAACGTCTTGCTCCACACCCTGTCGGCAATTCTGTTGTTTCTAATTTTGCGGCGGATGACGGGCTTCACTTGGCGCAGCGCGTTTGTGGCGGCGGTGTTTGCGATCCATCCATTGCGGGCGGAGTCGGTGGCATGGGTGGCCGAGCGCAAGGACGTTTTGAGCGCGCTATTTTTCATGCTGACGCTCTGGGCCTATACACGCTACGTCCGGGATACGCGTTCGACGGTCCGTTACCTTGTCGTGGTGGTTCTTTTCGCCCTCGGTTTGATGTGCAAGCCAAACCTTGTGACACTACCATTCGTTTTGTTGCTGCTGGATTATTGGCCGTTGCACCGGTTCGGAGGCGGGGCGGCTGCCGGCGGCAAACTGGCAAGTCAGCAAGGCGGCTTTTCGGTCTTCGCTCATCTGATTGTGGAAAAGGTCCCGCTCTTCGTGTTAAGCGCCGCTGCGTCTGTGATGGCGCCCATAGCGGAAGGAAAAGCAATGACATCGACCGCCGGAGTGCCGTTCCTTGCGCGGATGGGCAATCCCATAATATCCTATGTGACCTACTTGAGGCAGACGGTTTACCCTGCTGACTTGGCGCCCTTTTATCCATTCTCGGCCAGGGATTTGTCTGGATATAAAATCATTCTTGCGCTTGTATTACTGGTTGCGATTTCGGCGGCCGCCTTTGCCGCATGGCGGAAGCGCCCCTATTTGCTGGTTGGCTGGTTATGGTATCTGGGAATACTGGTGCCGATGATTGGGATAATGCAAGTAGGCAGTTTTGCGCACGCGGATCGCTACACTTACCTGCCAATGATTGGGTTGTCTATCGCCTTGACTTGGGCAACGGCTGACCTATGCGCCGGCTGGCGTCACCGCCGCGTGGTGCTGGGTGGCGGCTCCGCGGTCATTCTGGTTGCTTTGATTTTCTGCGCGCGCACTCAAACTTCTTATTGGCGGAATAGTGAATCACTTTGGGCTCACACGCTCGCCAGCACGCCTGACAACAGCGTTGCCCACAACAACCTCGGTAACGCTCTGCTCCTAAAAGGCAAAG
>PLZL01000019.1 GCA_003152145.1 Limisphaerales bacterium | reverse complement strand
TTTGGCGAATCGGCGGCAATGGGCGATCCCGATCCGACCTTTGGCGCCTGGCGTTATTTGCAGGTCTTGCTGCGCGAACGTTTTCCCGGAACAGATTTTGAAGTGGTTTGTGTGGCGATGACGGCGATCAATTCCCACGCGATTTTGCCCATTGCGCGCGAATGTGCGCGGCGCGACGGCGATTTGTGGATCATCTACATGGGTAACAACGAAATGGTCGGGCCTTTCGGCGCGGGCACAGTATTCGGTTCGCGCGCGCCGGGAATCAATCAAATTCGCACTGAACTTGCGGTAAAATCAACCAAGGTTGGCCAATTGCTGGATGGTCTGATACAAAAATGGGATGATCACTCCTCGACCCCGAAAATTTGGAGCGGACTGAATATGTTTAAAGATCATCAGGTTCAGTATAATGATCCAAACCGGCTGCGTGCTTATGCCAATTTCAATAAAAATCTGGAGGACATTTTACGCGCGGGACAAAGCACCGACGTGCCGATCATTTTAAGCACGGTCGGCAGCAATTTGAAGGATTGTGCTCCGTTTGGTTCGCTTCATGCAACGGCCTTGAGCGAGACGCAAAAAACGGAATGGAACGGTCTTTTCCACTACGGGATTGTGCTTGAAACAGTTGGAAATTATAAGGAAGCGTTGAAGCAATTTGCGCAGGCGGCCGCTATTGATCCGCAATACGCCGAGCTGTCGTTTCGCATGGGAAGCTGTGACCTGGCATTGACGAATGCCGCTCAAGCTCTGGGCGAATTCGAACTGGCCCGGGATAATGACACACTCGCTTTCCGGGCGGATACCCGCATCAATCAAATCATAAGAGAGGCAACGGATAAACAGGTTGGCAAAGGCGTTTATTTTTTGGATGCCGCCCAAATGCTGGCGCAGAATTCTCCGGATAAAATTCCGGGCAACGAATTGTTTTATGAGCATGTGCATTTGAACTTTGACGGCAATTACCTGCTGGGGCGCGCGTTTGCCGAACAAGCCATGAAGCTGTTACCCAAATCCATTGTAACTCAAGACAAAGGCGAATGGGCATCCGCTGAATTATGCGACCGGCGGCTGGCCGTTTCACCATGGGATCGTTTCCGCGTCTGGCAGGAAAATTACAGCCGCGTGTCACAGCCGCCTTTCACCGGTCAATTGAACGATGTTCCGCGCGCGCAATTTTACATGGCAAAGCTGAAGGAATTAAATTCGCAAATGACGGAAGAGACCCGCGAACAATCCCGCGCCACTTATGAGGAGGCATTGGCACTAACGCCTGACGACTATCTTTTGCGTGGAAACTTCGCGCAATTTTTAGATGAAACCGGCGATTCGGCCGAAGCCCCCAAGGAAGAGCAACAAGTCAGCGAATTACTGCCGCAGAACCCCATGACTCCCTGTATCATTGGCCGGTTCCTTGTCCGCCTGGGCGATACCAGCGGAGCGGAGAAATGCTTTTTGCGGGCAGTGGCCATTCGCAGGGATTATGTGCCAGCCTTGAACGAATTGGGATTGATTCTGGCGAACCAACAGAAGACAGCCGAAGCCGCCGGATTTTTTAAGCGCGTCATTCAAGTGGACCCGGGTTATTTTGAAACTTATTTGAACTGGGGATTCATGGAGCAAAGCGATGGGAAATTGGATCAGGCCATGGCACACTATCATACGGCCGCCAATCTTCAGCCGAACGGGCCTGCCGATTATTTTTACCGAGCTGTCGCATCGGAAGAGGAGCATCAACGCGATGAATCCATCAGTTATTTCGGCAATGCCGTTTGGATGAACCCGAATTTCTGGCAGGCTCGATATTTGTTGGGAGGCGAACTGGCGGCTGAAGGAAAAATTGAGGAAGCGCAGGCGCAGTTTTCCGCGGCAGTCCGCATTCGCCCGGATTTTGAGCGCGCGCATTTGAGTGACGGAGCCGCCCTCGTAAAGCTGGGGAAACTGGATGAAGCGCTCAAGGAATTTCAAATCACATTGCAATTGGATCCAACGAACACGGAAGCGCGGCAAAATCTCGAAGCACTTCAGGCCAATATTCAGGCGCTGAAAACCCGCAGCAAATAAAAGCTCAATACGCCGCGCTCCCCGTTGACTGTGCTAATTCGCGTTTGTGAATTTGTTCCGCGTAATTTTTACGGCGATTCCAAACGGTAAAAGACGCTGCCATTGTTTTGGTTTGGCGCTATGACAATCGGGTTCGTTGTGTTGGTAAGATCAGACCAGTTTCCGCCCGTCAAAGAATTTGTCTGCACTTGTAAATGGCAGACAATATTCGCCGGCCAGGTCAAAACCACATTGCCGTTTGAGTGGGTCGCGGTAATCTGGAGCGGTGCGGTTTGCTGATAAACACGCACATAATCCACCAGCATTTGTTGAGGAAAGACCGTGGTGCCATCCGGGTTGCCGGGCCATTGGCCACCGACGGCGACATTGAGTATCAGGAATTGAGGCTGCGTGAAGACCCAGGTTCCGCCGCTGGGCAGACTGGCAGGAGTGGCCGTGAAAAACAGATTTGTGTCCAAAAACCATTGGATCTGGTTCGGCGTCCACTGCACGGCGTAAATGTGGAAGTTGTCGGCGAGTGCCGCCCCGCCCGGCAGCGTATAGGTTCCACCAACTCCCGAGCCACCGTTGTAGTCCCCGCCATTTTGCGGGCCGTGAATTGTTCCGTGATCGGTCCCTTGGTCACTGGTTTTGCCGATGTTTTCCATGATGTCAACCTCGCCACAGGTGGGCCAGCTGACACCGGCATCAATGTTTGTGCCCAGCATCCAGAAGGCTGGCCAGATTCCCTGACCGCGGGGGATTTTAATGCGCGCCTCCATGCGGCCATATGCCCATGACCACTTGCCTTCAGTGAGCATCCGGGCCGAAGTGTAATTCTGGCCGCCATAGCTCTCCTGGTCAGCTTCAATGACCAACTGTCCCCCTTCGATGCGGGCGTTGTTAGTGCGCGAGGTGTAATATTCCAATTCGGCGTTGCCATAGCCGCCGTTGTTACCGATGTTGTAAGTCCATTTGGTAGGATCGGGAGAACTGCCGTCCGGCTGGTTGAACTCGTCGTCCCAGACAATGTTCAACTGCGTGGCCGGAGGAACGACCACCGTGCCGCTGGTTTGGTTCAGCGTGAGATCATCAAAATACATCGAGCCGTTGTCATCGTTCGTTCCCTGTTGAAAAACGACTTGATACCGCACATAAACCGTGTTCGACGGTGCCACCAGACTGGTGACGCTGTTGGTCACCGTTCCAGGAGTCAGAATCTGAGCCGAAGGATTTGAAAAGGAACACTGGTTGGTGATCTGCAAATCGAACCATTTGCTCAACCCGCCGAAGCTGGCGATGTTGTTGCTGGTCACAACAACCGACCGGTAGAGAGCCAGGGCGTTGAATGACGCATCCCGAAAACTTACTTCAAGCCAAATCGCATCCTTCCCCTTGATGTTGTCGCTGGAAAGCGATTCAGCCCAACCATCAGCCAGGTAGGTGACACCGGGTCCGGAGGCGTTGTCCTGATAAATGCCCGTGTAATTAGTCCCAAGAATGAACTGACCATAAACCTTGTAATAGTTCGTTCCGCTGTGGGCATTGGAACCAGTCTGGCTGTAATTGTTTGCCCCGAAAGTCGTCCAACCAGCAAGGGTGCTGCTGCTCGTCTCAAATCCAGGATTGGTCAAAATATTGGCCGCGCGAGCTTCAATTGCAAACAACAATCCAATGGCAAAAGCAAGACTGGCAGCCGCTCTTGGCAAAAAAGCCGTTTTAAAAATCGCAGTGCCAACTTTATTAAGAAACATGCTTTTACATGTCATTGAAATGGAGTCTATCGTCATCTCCTTGAATATCGCCCTTGACAGGCGTTTTTCAATTCATTTCTGTTCATCCTGCCAAGATTAAAAGTCGGCGCCGACCCTACGTCGGCGCCGACCCCAGTTGTTTTGCAATCCAACTGTAGTCCCCTCAACCGGCTTTACTGAATTTGCAACTTATAGAATCGTTGTGATGATCCCACTGTGTCAGGCACAGTTTTGACCGTGCCATCGCCGGCAACCGCGGCGGACAGTGGTTGCCAGGTGCCTCCGGTCAGGCTGTTGTTCCAAAGCACCGTATAATTGTGCCCAGCCACGGTCGGGAAGTGGAGCGAAATGCTGGATCCGCTTATTGAGACGGTCAAATTCACGGATAGGGAGGTAGCCACAAACATATAGTAGTTTGCATTGAGGTTGTTCCCGCTTGTCGCCCGCAGCGTTTGAACCCCTCCGAGTGAAACAGTCGCAAGGCTGTCGGTTGAGTTCAGCAATGGCACCCAGTGCCAGACCTGCCAGCCGGCTGCGTTCGCATCAGCAAATGAGCCTAGAGTTTGGGTTGTTTGACTCGTCGTGCCTGCTCCGGCGGTCACCAATTTCAATGTGGTATTGTTGAAAGGACCGTTGCCGCCGGCCAGCCGGCCATAGACATGGTATGTATTCGTAGGGGATGTGCGGGTGTAGTTAAGCCATTGCCCGCCATTCCAATATCCTATAGATTGTTGCAAAAGTATTTG
>PLZL01000098.1 GCA_003152145.1 Limisphaerales bacterium | reverse complement strand
CCCACGCCACCGATTCCACCCGCAATGGATGAATGGCAAACACCGCCGCCACAAAGGCGCTGCGACAGACGGCCCCGGTCATTTGCCGCAGCACCAGAAACAGGAGAATCGCCGAGGCGGCATGGAGCAGAACATTGGTCAGATGATGTCCGCCGGCATTGAGTCCGTAGAACTGGCAGTCCAGCATATGCGAGATTGTCGTCAACGGAACCCAGTCCCAAGTGCCAGAACCGCCGTGAAGGAATGCCTGGACAATCCCCTTGAGCGTCACGCCGGCGGCAACCGTGAGGTTGTTATAGACATAGACATCGTCGTCAAAGTTAATGAATTCATATCGCAATGTCCGCCCGAAGACCGCCAGTGTAATCACCGCCAGAAAGATGCAGATGCCAGGGATTTTCCAGCGACTGTCTGAACCAGTTGGAAGTGTCGGACGAGATTTGACTTCCATTGGAGGCGCAACTGCGGCGTTTTCCAAACGCCCGACCTTTCGCCGTTTTGCGCTCATGCTTTTTGATAAACTGAAACGTGAATGGAAGCAAGGCGAAGACCGGCGGCAACCGGCCTTTTACATCCCCGCCGCCCACCGCCCCGCCACCGGCGTGCTGGATTTCGGTTTCTGCGTGATTGATTTGAAAAGGGTGTGAATGGGTGAGGCGGGAACGAATGGGCCGCAACCGCGTTGCGCTTGGATGAATTGTTGGCTTGCCAACGGGCGCATGGAGAAAGAAAATCTCCGTCAGTGCAGCGGATGGAAAAGCGCTTCTCCCTGAACTGCGGAACATCAACAAAGCGACCTCAATCCTTTTATGAACCCAATCCAAG
This sequence comes from Limisphaerales bacterium, assembly GCA_003152145.1. The sequence goes on along the minus strand of PLZL01000098.1, from coordinate 3,882 downwards.
TTCCCAACGACGGCGGCAAGAAGGTGAACATTCTTGGCATTCCCATGACCATTCGAATCCAGGGCCGCGACACCGGCGGCGTGCTCAGCGTGGTCGAGTCGCACGACGTGCCGGGCGGCGGTCCGCCACCGCACATCCATCACCGCGAAGACGAGACGTTCCAGATTCTCGAAGGCGACTACGAGTGGACCGTTGCCGGGAAAACGTTCATCGCCAAGCAGGGCGCGACGATTTTTGCGCCGCGCGGCATCCCGCACACCTACCGTTACCTCGGCCAGACGCCCGGCCGGCTCATGTGCGTCATCACGCCGGCGGGTTTTGAGGGTTTCTTCGAGGAAATCGGCGCGATGAGTCCGCAGCAACAGCAGGACATCCCGCGCGTGATGGAGATCGCCAAAAAATTCGGGCTGGAGATTCTGCCGCCGACGGGTGCGTGAACCGGGCTGAAAGCCCTTTCAATTTGCAGCAGTTCAAGCGGCAAATGGGCGTCCGGAATCGAGCATTCGGACAAACGATAGCCGCCACCTGTTCAAGAGCGCGGCAGAATTTCAATCCCGTTGATCTTGGGATTTTCCACTTTGGGCGTAAACGTGATTTTTAATTTACCGTCGGTCACTTCCACATCAACACTTTCAACATAGGCTTTGCTAAAACCACCGGCCTTGACCCAGATGTCAAAATCCTTGAAGTCATGCCCCTGGACATTAAATGAGAAAACCCGCTCGCCCGGCCCGCTAATGCCTGAATAAACCTCGGCAAAATGAAGTTTCACGGTGTATTTGCCGTTGGGAACGGCAAAGGAATATGCCGTCATGCTATATCGTTCCGTGCGATAAAGCGCAGAATCCGTGGTATTGGTGACTGCTGCATCGGCCGCTTCATAGGTATCCCCGTCTGCGGAACCCTGGTCCGGCAGCCATACGTTGCCTGCGGAATCCGTCATCTTTTCAGTGACACCGGCTTTGATGCGAACCGGCGGGGTCAAAGAAACGATAGTTGCAGCCGGGGCGGCGGCGGCCGGTGTAGCTGCGGTAGCGGAGTCGGCATTTGTAGAGGCCTGCCCCTTGGCCGGTTGGCAACTCGCGGTTAACGCAACGGCCAGCGTAACGGCAAAACAAGCGACCCGTTTCTGTATCAGAGAATTTGTGTTTTTCATGAGTTTTCTAATGGCTCAGTGGCTCAAGATTTCGGTTTCGGCGAATATGTTATAGCGACGGGCTGACGGCAAGCTTAAAATCAGAAACATTCGCGTTGAACGGTTCAGCCAGATGCTTCGCGTCGCGAATTGAAGCTCAAGCACGGTGTGCTGACAAAAATCGCAGCAACAGCAGGACATTCCGCGTGTGATGGAGATTGCGAAAAAATTCGGGCGGAAATTCCTGCCGCCGTCCGGCGCGTGAGGGCAGCAGGGTAACAGTTGCCCCGCCGTCAACCGTTGCCAATCTCCCACACATCAGGACAATTTCTCCGCACCGCAAATTCCCACCACGCGTGGATTACCGAGCGTGTTGTCCTTCAACGACCGACCAGTTTTTGCAGGTGTTCCGGGTAGCGCGCCCCCTGCAACGTGATCTTATCGGCGGCGGTGTTGATTTCACGGAGATCGCCCGGCGTCAGTTCGACGGAGGTGGCTCCGATGTTCTCGATCAGGCGCGGCAGCTTCGTCGTCCCGGGAATCGGCACGATCCACGGTTTCTGCGCCAGCAGCCAGGCCAGCGCGATTTGGGCTGGTGTCGCCTTCATCCGCGCGGCGATTGAATTGAGCAGATCGACCACGGCCTGATTCGCCTTGCGAGACTCCGGTGAAAAGCGGGGCACGATGTTCCGAAAATCCGTGGCATCGAACTTGGTGTTTTCGTCGATCTTGCCCGTGAGGAAACCCTTGCCGAGCGGGCTGAAGGGCACGAANNTGGACGGCGTGAGCGCGCCGGATGGTTTTCGCACCTGCTTCCGAAAGGCCGAAGTGCTTCACCTTGCCGGCCTGGATCAGCTCCTTCACCGCTCCAGCCACGTCCTCGATCGGCACATCCGAATCGACGCGATGCTGATAGAACAGGTCGATGACATCGGTCTTGAGCCGCTTGAGCGAAACCTCTGCGACTTCCTTGATGTGGGCGGGCCGGCTGTCCAGGCCGTCCATGCGCTCCCCGTTCGGCCCGATCCTGAATCCGAACTTCGTCGCGATCACCACTTGCCCGCGGAAGGGAGCGAGGGCTTCGCCCACGAGTTCCTCGTTCTTGAACGGACCATAGATTTCCGCGGTGTCGAAGAAGGTGACGCCGCTTTCAACCGCCGAGCGAATCACCGCGATCATCGCCTGCTTTTCCCCTGCCGGGCCGTAGCCAGAGCTCATGCCCATGCAGCCCAACCCGAGGGCCGAGACTTCCAGATTACTTTTTCCAAGTTTGCGCTTTTGCATAATTGAATCCTTTCTTTCAGTTAAATGTTGACGCAAGCTTACATCACATGGGCGGGTCTGTCGCCTGTGGTCTTGCTCAAAATCAGCAACCGCCGGACATCCCGCGCGTGATGGAGATTGCGAAAAAATTCGGGCTGGAATTTCTGCTGCCGCCCGGCGCGTGAGCACGACGAGTCGAAAAAAACCTTAACGCATTTTGCGGTTTGTGCGCGTCCGAAAACGCAAAGGCACAACCGCATTACGACAATCCCAAAAGGATTGCGACCTCCAGCCCGAGGTTGCGAGGCACGAGCTACCTTGGGTCATGATTCGGAAATAAATTCAACCGCAACGCGGTTGTGGCAAACCTCTCGACGGCGACGATTCAATCCCAAACGTATTTCTCATCCCATTCGATTTCGTGTCGTTTCAACAACACTCGTAGCTCTTCCTGAAAATCAACCTTGCGGTGATGCTCTTCCTGTCCAGCGATGTATTGCTTCACCTGTTCCAGATTCGATTGGCTCACAGAAAAATCCGCGTAGCCGCCCTGCCATTCGAAGTCGGCGTAATCACGCCCGCGTTCCTTGAGCCACCTGNNCCTGCGTGATCGTGCGACCAAATCGCGCGAGCAAATGAACATGATCTTCCACGCCTCCGATTTGGATCGGCGCACAATCGAGTTGTTTGGAAATGCCGCCAAGATACGCGTGCAGCGCATCGCGCGTGGCTTTGTCGCGCAGCAACGGGCGACGGTCTTTGGTGGAGAAGACGAGATGAATGTAAACGGCGGAAAGAGATTGTGGCATAGCGCGAAGATGAACCAACACCACGTTGTTTGCCAATCCCAAAGGGATTGCGTCCTCCAGCCCAAGGTTGGCGTGCCAGCGCCTACCTTGGGTTCACGTTCCAAATGGAAACAACCTCAACGAGGTTGTGGCCATTGGTGCGCGGATGAAAATGGGATGGCGCAACCGCGTTGCGGTTGGAAATTTATGCGGACGCTGACCCTTTGGGACGGAATCCCGTTGGGATTCTCAAACGGTGCGAGTGCGTGGCGGATTTATGAAACGAAACCGAGTCCGGATGCAAATACCAAACAAAATCCAAGGTGGGGTTGCGCCGAGATGACAAACGAAGAACCTCGCGCTATGAATATGATAAAGTCTATGGTAACCGCGATTGACCGCTATTTCGCCGAGCGAAACCAAGAGTTCAGAGAACATCCGAAAAGAGCTGGCGGAAAAATCTGGGGTAATGAAAATGTTGCGCCGAAATTCAGCGAGGCAAACAACTGCAAGAATCAACGCTACATGAACGCGAGGTGATGAGCTAGACGGTTATCGGCCAAACAACTTATCCACCTTTGCCTTCACGCTTTCATCCATCTTGATCAGCGGCGGCCACGCGCGTTTGAAACCTTCGCCGAGAATTTTCTTCGTCGCGTCAAGGCCCAGCTTGCTGCCGATGGCGATTTCGCTCGT
>PLZL01000398.1:12440-12573 GCA_003152145.1 Limisphaerales bacterium | reverse complement strand
TCATGCTCTCCAGCATGTGCGTGGCGACAATGACCGGCTTGCCCTGGCGCAAACACGTCTTGACGATGCGGCGCTGGACGATGGGCAGTTCCTCGTAGGGAATTTCAATGCCCAGGTCGCCGCGCGCGACCAT
>PLZL01000398.1:0-12401 GCA_003152145.1 Limisphaerales bacterium | reverse complement strand
CCACGCCGAGTTCGAGGCCGAGCTTTACGTCCTTGATGTCTTTGGCGGTGAGCGCGGGCAGGCTGACCTTGACGCCCGGCAGGTTGATGTGGCGGCGGCTGCCGAGCGTGCCCTCGGTGAGAACCTCGCACTCGACCTTGTTGCCGGCCTTGGCGAGCACCTTCATTTCAATCGCGCCGTTGTCAATGAGCACTACGTCGTCCACGTTGATGTCGTTGATGAAATTCTCGTAATTCACGTCCACGGAATGCTCCTCCAGATCGCGCTCGCCACGCACAGTGAGGATGAATTTCTGGCCGGGCTGCAAATCCAGCGGCACGCCGATGTCGCCGGTGCGGATGGCGGGGCCTTGCGTGTCCATAATGATGCCGATGAATTTTTGGTGCGCAGCGGCCCCGGCGCGAATGTCAGGGACGACGCGGCGCACCCAATCATGCGGCGCGTGCGACATGTTGAGGCGGAAAATGTTCACGCCCGCGTCCACGAGTTTGCCAATCATCCCGGCGGAATCCGTTGCCGGGCCGAGCGTGGCGATGATTTTCGTCTTGCGGAGATTGCCCCGTTGCATGGTTGAAAGGCTAAAGGCTGAAGGCTGAAGGCTAAAGTCCAAAGTTCCACGCTTTAGCCTTCAGCCTTCAACCTTTGGCCTTAATTCAAGGCTTGCCATCCCGCACGGTTGAGGCCATATTACGCGGACAAATTTATGGCAGACGTTGCAAACAAATATCCCGAAAGCGTTCCGGGCAAATACTACGTGGACAACCAGTGCATTGACTGTGACCTGTGCCGCGAGACCGCGCCGGACAACTTCAAGCGCAATGACGACGGCGGCTACTCGTTCGTCTACAAACAGCCGGCATCGCCGGAGGAAGACGCGCGATGCAAGGAAGCCAAGGAAGGCTGCCCCGTCGAAGCCATCGGCGACAACGGCGCTTAGATTTCCGGACCAACCAAGAGGCGCGAAGTTTTTGCTTCACGCCTTTGTGTCAATACTGCGGTCTGACCCCTGCTGAACAAGTTATCGCGATACATGCCGTGCAAGTCTGCAAGCCTCACAAACCCGATCAGCATGTGCTGACCAGCCGGACCAGCGCTGCTCAGGCAGTCAGCAAGTTCCACAGGATATGTTCTTGATGTTCTCTGATGAGAAAGCGCGCCGGTTTTCTTGGCTTTACCCGAACGAAACTCAATGACGAGCGTAACTTGTTTGCCAAAATGCTTGTCCAGTAAATGGCGCTTGTTCTCAAGATCTTCGCGCAGTTTGTCCAAGACTGAGCTGCGTTCCGCATCCGCAGGGTCGCCCATGAAAACAAAGTGGATATAGACCTTGTCGATTATCGCTTGGTTTTCCAGTAGCGAGCCGTGGATTTGCTCAAGCAGGTCGTTCTTTTGGGCATCCTGTGTTTGTGCGCCGAAGATCCGTTCCATGCCAGAATCAATCAGCCGTTGGAACGAACCCTTGAACAAGTTATAGGACTCCGAGTTTTTGAACTGGAACAGATAGAAGTTCCTTCTCTCCTGGTCGAAGTAGAAGCCGTCCACTCCGTAATCGTTGCCTCCAAATGCGACGAGGTTTACTGCTTCATCGCGCGGGAGATTGAATTCATTTTCAAGATACACCAAACCGAAGTAATCGTTGCGAACACCTTTGCACGTTCCCTTCAGGTCTGAGTATGCTTGGTCAATTGCTTGGTCGGTTATTTTCATAATCTTGGTTCTTTGTCTGGCTGGCAAATTGTCTCATTGGCTCGCTCGCAGATCATGAATAACTTCGGATAACCTATATTCTGCGTTAAGCCGCATACAGCAACTTTTCAATCGGTTCAAGCCGCCGTGGAAATGGCCGGTTCCATCGGCAGTGAAACGCGGACGATGCCGTGCTGGCCGGTCTGCGGCGGGATGATTTCCAGCCGGCCGTGATGCGTCTCGATGATTTTCTGACTGACGGTCAGGCCCAGCCCCAACCCGACGCTGCGCGTGGTAAAAAATGGCGACGGCGCTTTCCCGGCGGCCTCGGCGGTGAAACCGGCGCCGTTGTCCTGCACTTCAATCTGCACGTCCTGTCCGCCCGCGCTGTTGGTCCCGGTCTGCAGGCGCACACCAATCGTCGGCGTCTGGGGGTTGGCCTGGAGCGCGTTGAGCATGATTTCGGCCAGCGCGTGCTTGAGCGCGGCGCGGTCGCCGGTAATGACGATGGGTTTGCCGCCATTCTCGCATTTCAACTGCGCGGTCTCGGCGGGCTGGTGTTTGCGCGCCTCCTGATAGGCGTCCTCGACCAGTTTTTCGACAGTGAACGCCTCCTGCTCCAGTTGCCCCTCGCGCGCGAGGAACCGCATCTGGCTGACCAGGCGCGTGACGCGCTTGACACTGTCGGCCATCGCGTGGTCGAGCGATTCGCGGAATTCCTTGTCCTTGAATTTTTCGCCGAGCAACTGCTGGTGCGTGGAGAGCGGCACCATGGCGTTGCCGACTTCGTGCGCGAGCCGGTCGGCCATGGTCTTGATGAGGCGCAGGTTGGCGGCTTCGACCTCCAAATGCTGCAACTGCTCGGTCTGCGTGAGGTCGTCGGCGGTGAGCAGCGCCGAAACCGGCACCGTGGAGTCGCCCCGTTGAAACGGCACGACGCTGATGCTGTAAATGGTGCCCGGCGAATTTTCCGGCTCGTAGCGGAACGGCCCGATGGCCGCGCCTGTTTTCAACACCTGGTAAATTTTGGCGCCGAGCGCCTGCGGCAGGTCGCTGAATTCCAGTTCGCCGGTGCGCAGGTTTTTCCGGCCAAAATGGCGGCGCGCGGCCTTGTTGGCGTGGAGCACCTTCAGGTCGCGCCCGACGACGATGCACGCGCTGCTCAATTCGCGCAGCACGTCGGTCATCATCGCGTTGTTGCCGGCGAGCTGGTTGTGCAGCCAGATGTTGCGGAGGGCGAGGCCGACCTGTTCGAGCAGGTGGAAAATGAGTTCCAGCTCCACGTTCACGAGCGGCTCGCCGGTGACGCGCCCGTCGAAAACGGCGACGCCGGCAATCGTCCCGCGGTCGGGGATGGGCACGGCGACCTGCGCGCTCAACAGTTCAAATTCCTTTTGCGTCTCGATGTCGGCGCGCGCCTCGTCGCTGTCGCGCCGCAGAATGCGTCCAAGTCGGGCAACCTGGCCGCCGATGCCGGCGTCCAGAGACAGTTCAAAATGTTCGAGCAGGCCGGAGGAAAGGCCGATGGCGGCAACGGCGCGGAGCTGGCGGCCGTCTTCCGGTGTAAGCGCCTCGGCGAGCGGCGTGACCGGATGGTTGAGGAAAATGGCGGCGCGGTTGACGCTCAAAGTCTCGCGGAGGAAATGCAGAAACTGCTGCAACATCGCCTCGGCGTCCAGCGAATGCGTCAGGATGGACGAGAAATCGCGCAGCATGTCGAGGGTTTGTGCGGCATTGACGAACCGGGCGGTGTCGGATGGCGGCTCGGCCGCGCGAAAAAATTGCGTGGTGTGCCCTGACGAGGATGGTTGCAACGGAGTTGGCAGCGCCGCACGCGCAGCCGGCTCGTTCCACAGACGTTCCAGCAACGAATTCAAAAGCCGCCCCCGGACGGGTTTGGTCAGCACATGGGTGACGCCGTGCAGGAAGGCTTCTTCCTCCCATTCAGACTGGCTGCAGGCGGTGTAGACGATGACGGGCAGTCTGGANNCGGCGGCAAGACCGTGCGTGAGCAGCGGTTCGGCCTCCTCAACCCCGAGGCGGTGGACAACGCGATATTGCTCCGCATTCAGACCGGCACGGATCGTTTCCGCGAAATCCGGATGAGCGGACAGAACCAAAATGGTTTTCATCAGTTCCTCAACAGACCAAACATTGCCCAAGGCCCATCGCCGCTCAAATCATTCCACAGCTTTTGCCCGCAGGTCAATGGAAACTTGAAACGGCAATGCCAACCTTTTTTGCGTGAAGCCCCACAAAATCCGTCAACCGCCGCTAATCAGCTTTTGCCAAAGCTCTCCGTTCAACAGCGCTTTTTGCAAAAAATCAGATTCGTCGGGCGGCGTCACGGCGCGTTCGGGTTGCAGCGGCAGCCGGAGGGTGAAGGTCGTGCCGCGGCCGGACTGGCTTTTGGCGTCAATCCTCCCGCCATGATGGTGGACGATGAAAAAGCATGCCATGAGATGGATGCCGTATTCGGACGGCACGCTGTCGCGCACCACGAACGGGTCAAAGATGACGCGCAGCGCGTCCTGCGGCAGGCCCGGCCCGTTGTCGGCGATTTGCACGACGATTTCAGGTTTCGCGCCGCCGTTTTCCAGCTCTGCCGAAAATGACACGCGGCTGCCGGCGGGCAGCGTGGACAGTTCCTCCTTCAACAACAGCTCAAACAGCCGGCGGAATTTCGACTTGTCCACCTTCATCGCAGGCAGCGAACCGGAAATCCGGTTTTCAACTTCAATCCGGCGCGCGACAAACTGGTCGCGGAACGCGGCCAGCGCATCGTCCACGACCCGGCGCAGGGACACCTCGTCTGCAAACGGCTCGGAGGGATTTTCCGAAGCCGTCCAGAGGTCCTTGAGCAGGCTGTTGATTTTTTCCATCTGCAACTGGACGTTCCGGTGGTAGTCCTTCCAGAATTCGGGATTGCGCAGGCCGTTCATGCTCGCCCGCTCCTCGTCCATTTTTTTCGGCGCGAGGTCCAGGAACGTTTTCACCGCGACGAGCGAGTTGCGGATGTGATGGCTCAAGCCGGCGGCGAGCAAACCGAGGCTCACGATGCGATCGGCAATCATCATGTTGCGCAGCACGGACATTTTTTCGAGGAGCAACTGGTCGCGCTCGGCCTGCACCATGAAAAATTCCAGGCCATGCCGAAGGGTGAGTTCAAACTGCGACGGATCCCAGGGTTTACTGACGTATTTGTAAATCGCGCCGCTATTGACGGCGGCAATCGCGGCGTCGAAATCCGAGTAAGCCGTCACAAGAATCCGCAGGATGCGCGGACGCAACTGCCGGGCGCGTTCGAGCAGCCACACCCCTTTTTCCCCGGGCATCCGCTGGTCGGTCAGCAGCAGGCCGATTTCGTCGGCGTGCTGTTGAAGCAGCTTGAAGCCGGCCTGCGCGTTNNTTCCATGTCCGATTTTCAGTTCACAGCCTGATTTGTTTTGACCGGGAATTCCAGCGTAAATTCGCAAAATTTTCCCAGTTCCGTTTTCACCGAAATTTTCCCGCCGTATTCCTGCATGATACTGTAACAAATGCTCAAGCCCAAGCCCATGCCTTCGCCCACGTCTTTCGTGGTAAAGAACGGGTCAAAAATCTTGTCCAGATGTTTCGGGTCAATGCCCACGCCGTTGTCGCGGACGGACAGGACAGTTTGCCCGTTCGCGACGCGCCCTTCAATCCAGATGGTTGGTTTTTCGCCGGGAGCGAAGGATTTTATTTTCAGCGCGTCGAGTGAATTTTGCAGCAGGTTCACGATCACCTGGATCAGCCTGTTTTTATTGGCCAAAATGGTCTGGTGTTCCGCGAACTTCTGTTCGATTTGCACCCTGTCGCGCCACTCGTTGCTCAAGAACCGCAGCGCCGGCGTGACGGCCTCGGCCACGGACACCGGGTCAAGCTGCTCGGTGTTGGGATGCGTGAACATCCGCAAATCGGAAACAATGGCCTGCACGCGTTTGAGGCCATCCTCCACATCGGTGAGAACCTCGGTGTAGCCCGCCTGTTGCTCCGGCGCGAGATGTCTGCCCTTTTTGCGCAGGGTGAAAAGCCCGGTCGTGGCGAAGTTCAGCGGGTTGTTGATCTCGTGGATGATGCCCGCGCTCATGCGGCCCAGCGACGCCAGCTTTTCGGATTGCACCAGTTGCATCTCGTTTTCCTTGAGTTGTTGGAGGCTCACTTCGAGCGCCTTGCGGCTCTTGTCCAGTTCGTAACTCAAAACGAATTCGCGAATACGTAGGGTGTGATGCACCCAGCCGCTGACAATGACGATGATGGTCGTCAACGATAAAAAATACAGGTTGTTGACGAGGGTGCCCGGCTGGTCGTTTGTCATCGGTCCGTGGAATAAGCAGGCGGCAAGATACATCACAAATACCGAAAGTGACGCGATAATACTGAGGTCAACCGACCATCGCACCACCAGGGTAACACTCAAAAGAATCAAGTTCAGTCCGGCATAGTAGGGCGAGTCCACTCCCTCGGTTGCATAAATCATCCAGCAGATGAAGAAAGAGGGCAGCAAAGCGATGGACAAACTCAACGGGCGGTAAAATTTCAACTTCCATGGCATGCGCAAAATTAGCCAGACTCCGCCGGCCAGAAGCATGCAGGCCAGTCGAAGTTTCAGGAAAAAGCCGATTTCGTTCGGATAAACGAAATAGTCCAAAATTACGCCGACCGGCATCAGCGTCATGACCAAATAACAGCCGATATCTAGATGCCGGATGTTGATCTGACGTTCATACTCCGCATAAGCCTTGAGGGCTTCGGGGTTGTTGGGCAATTTAGTTCTCACCGCCGGGTTTTCGCACTTCCATGAACACGTTCACCCCACTGGGATCGCGTTTAGTGACGACGTTTTGGATGTCGAGTTTTTTGGGGACAAGCGTCCGCATTTTGGCCGTGTCCCGATGCACCAAATGCCAGTCTAAAAAGCATTCCATTTGGTTTCTGGCCGGATGATTGTCCACATTGGTCACAATCAACAGGCCGCCGGGTGCGAGCATGGCGTAAAAAACGTCCATCAGTTGTCGGCAAACTTGGTCGGTCACATAATCAAAAAGCCCGGCGCAATAAATCAAATCATGCTGGTCGCATCGGGGGTATTCAACATTACGCCCGGCTGCTTTCAACAATTGCTGGACATTCTGCCTGACCATTTGAATGGAGCCGCGTCGTGAATATTTTTGTTTTAATCCATCCAGGATTGCACCTGTTTGCTTCAGGGTCTCCTGGTTGAAATCCGCCAGAGTGAAGTGCGTGTGATTGGCCAGTTCATCTCTGGCCAGAAAACACTGCACTTCCTGCGCCGGGCCGCAACCCAAGCTGAAAACACGAGCGTCGCGTCTGCGAACCATCACGCGCAGGGATTCCTTTTCCAATTTCTCGCCCAAATATCGGATGCGATTGCGATGACCGACAATCGGCGGCAATTGCAATGCGTAGAAGTTGAGCATTTTCGCAAATAAAGATTCACCTTCAAACGGGTCTCGGAACATCATGTTGACCATCTCGTAGTCGCCCGCGTAACCCAGCGGTTTGTAGAAGGTTCGATGCATGAAGGGGGAGCATAGGGTGATGGGATGCATCAGTCGCTGGCAAAAGGCATGATGCGCCGGAATCAAATCCGACTCGGTCCGGTTCAACACATCCTCGAAACGTTCGGTCAGGCTCTGAATGGCGGATGAGGTCCTCGGTTCCAAGTTGTGGAGCATTTCCCTCTCCCGTTCCGCACGGTCGGTCCCCGATATGTTGCGGATCACGATTTCGACCTGGTCAAGCCAGGACCGCAAGTCGCTCAAAAATGAGTGCAGGTCAGCCACGACGATTTTGAATTCCGGCGACACTTTGTAAAGTTTCTGCCATTCCTTCAAAAAGTTTTTGAATTCCATCGCCAGTCCGCCTTCCCGTTGCAACGCCAGCGCGAAGTTCAAATCCGTCCAGTTTGATTCATCGAGCGTCGCCTCGCAGACGATTTTGGTTCCCGCGTCCACCACGCCGCGCACTACTGCGCGCCCGGAATAAATCATCCGCTCCTGAAAAACGATTCCAAATTTGTCGAGCGCCTCGGAAAGCCGCAGCGTGGCGCCTGGATTATAGAGTTCAAAAACCACAACGTGCCGCGTCAGACGCACGAGCGTCCCGCGCAATTCCATGCCGTCCGCCGTGTGAAACGCCACGCGGCTTTCCTTGACTGCGAGCGGGGCATTGGCGGTCTGGGGTTTGACCAGCTTCTTTTCGAGTTGCCGGACGAGGCCGCGGGTGCCATTCCCGTTGCCATTGCCGTTGGAAGTCAGGTTCATTTCGTGCCTAGAATGCACCATTTTTCACGCCAAAACAAAGGGATTATTGCTCCTTGTTGCGCCTATTAAAACCTGTTAAAACTTGGTCACGGGAAAGTTCCATGGAACAGCCTGGCATCGCCGTTGCTTTGTTCAACGCCCGCCGCTTCCGCAAGCAGGCAGGATGGCGGAAGTTGGAAAGCTGGCAGCAACCGAAATTTGGAACCTGTCCCGACTTGGGACAATCAGTGTCCCAGAGCGAGACTTGGTTGGTTGCTGTTGAGGCTCGTGAAAATGAGTAACGGAGCGCGGTCCCGCCTCGCGGGACCGCTTCACCTTCAGCCGTGACCGGACGCTGGAAGTGCCCGGCCCGCTTTCATGGTGCGCGCGTCGAAGCGGCGTGAACGCCGCGCTCCGTATCCCGGAGCCGTTCCCATTGCCATTTCCGTTGCCGCTGACAATTGCGCCCATTTTGCAGTGGGAATGATTGAATGATTATTTGCGTGATTATTCGCGCAAAAAAAAGATTATGGCCGCCTAAAACCGCAAGGTGGTCTGGACGATGAACACCCATGCATCCGGAATGTCGGCGCTCACTCGTCCGCCCGGATGAAACACGCGCTGAAGGCTGGGCTGAACTGTCCACCAAGCCGTCATTTGCGCCTTGTAGCTCAACTCGAGCACGGCTTCGTAGTCGGCGATTTTCGTGAACGCACCGGGCACGACCTTGTTTATGTCGCGTTGCGCGCGTTTCAAGTCGTCGCTGATTTCGAGATACGACGCGCCGATGGCAAGCGTGTCCCAGTTGCGCGTCGGGATCAAACCTTTGTAAACCAGTCCGCCGTCAGCGCCGAATTGCGCGAGGTTGCGGTCGGGCGGCGCGTAGCCAAGTCGGAAAAATCCGGCCAGGCCCTGTTGCGCCGGGTCGTCCTTGCCGATTTCGCGCCACAGCATCTGGTCAGCGAGAAAATACAGCCCATAGTTGCCTTTGTGCGTGGCAGGATTCGGAAACACTCCGAACGGCGGCGCACCCAAACCGGCCAGAATGTTGTCGAACGCCCAAAATGTTCCCTGATACATGTCGAAGAAATCGTCGGTGTGGTAGTAGCCGCCGATTTTGATGTTGCCGGGCGGGCCTTGCGCGTCCTTCGACTGGTTGATCTTCAACGTGAGTTCGGAATAAAGCAACGCGCCCTGATCGCCGCCGAGGTTGATGTGCGTGCCGCCGTGCGTGCGGTCGGGGTTGCCGTCATACGCGCCGAATTGGAAGTAGGCATACTGGCACGGGTCAATCCGCAGCCGCACGCCCGGCGTGCCGTAAGGTGTGGACGCAAGCGCATGTTTGCCCGCGGGAAAACCCGGCTGGTCGTAAACATTGAACGCCATCGTCGGGTAAAAAAACGTCTGGTTGAGCAGGCTGACGCCCGCAAGCGAGCTGTAGTATTCCGTTGCAATGAAATCACGGTCAATGGCCAGTTGTCCGAACTTGAACGCGACCTTGTCGTCCAAAAATTTCTGCTCATACCAAAGTTCCCACAGTTGCGCGATGTCGGGAAAATCCAGCAGACTCGTCTTGTTCAGGTCGCCGACGTAAGAGCCGGAGAACGATGTGCCGCTGTTGAAGAACAATCCGCCGACGTGTAGTTGCCCGCCGTGATAGCCGAGTAGTTTTTCGGAATCGAGGTCGAGCAGCGCGAGGAACGCGCCCTCCCAAGTCGCGCCGCGCCGCAGCCCGCCGCTGATGTTGACCGGGGTCGCTTCAAAATAATCGAACTCGAAATCCACGCCCTTGTCTTTGAGTTTGGTGCGCGTCCCGCCCCAGTCGCCGAGCAGATAATCCTGTTCGCAGAAGCGCAGGAAGCCGGATTTCGCCGGAGGGGGTTGTTCATCGGCATTCGCGGCCGGCGCTTGAGCCAGGATGGCCAAAGCCACCCCGGCGACGATCATTGTTTTTTGGAAGTATTTTCGTTTCATGGTTTTTTTCAAGGACGTTATGTTTTATTCATTGTTGGCTTGTTTCCGCCGTTCTTTCCGATCGTTAACACGCCCCGAAGCAGGCATCCGCCCAAGTCGAAATAGCCTCGGGTAATGCCGGCGGAAAGAAAAGCGAGATAAATGTCGTTCATCGGCCAGAGGCTGCGCGAGGCAGAGTAAAGATATTTTTCATTGCCGCGATACTTGGATTTGTGAAATGCCAGTCCCCGAAAATTGTAAATGGCATTCCCGTATTTGGCGCTCAGCTTGAAAAGAAGTTTGGAGCACATGTCGTCGTTGAATTTGCCCTGCTCCAGTTTCACAAACGGCGCCAAGCACAAGTTCAAGGTTTCCCTGCCTTCGGCCTTGAACTTGTCCATGGCTTCCATATGCACGGCGGTGGCCAGCCCGCTGAACCGTTCTTCGTCGCATCGCGATATGTTTGCCGCGTATCCGAAGATTTTGCCGTCTCGATACATCGGATCATAAAAAACAAATCCGGCGACATGGCCTTCGCGATCATAAGCCACAAACTTGCGGACGTCCGGCTCGGCTTCCAAAACCGGCCGCCGCGCGTAAATCCAGATTTCGCGATCATGGATTTTTTTGGCGCCGATCCAATTGCCGGAAACGCGGGCCAGTTCCTCGCGGTTGACGGTCTCGATGTTTTCCTCACGGATGGCAATGCCTTCGCGCTTGCCCTCGTTGCGCGCCCGTTTGATCAAGTCAAGCTCCTTCCAATTTCCCTTCGTGTTGTAGGTTTGGATGGGCAACTCCACTTCGGGACCGAGGCAGTTGACCTTGAATCCCATGTCATGCAGCACCCGCCCACACGCCTCGGAAACGCAGCCGAAAACCACGCGGGGATGCACCGAAAGAAAATGGTGGATGATTTTTGGATAATCCCGCCGCGCGCAGATGGGATCGGACAAGGCGATTTTTTTGGGCGTTCGCGCAAAGACCGGGTGCCGCGCGGTCACGTAGGCTATGTAGCCGCTGTCGTCAATGAAGTATTCCATCCCCGCCTGCAACGTGGGATAAGCCAAGGCCTCCCACCCATGCTCCTTCAGGAATGGGGACAACATCTCCCACTTTTCCCTCTGCCGGAGGGATTGGGCTTCCGCTCCTTCAATGATTTTCGGATTTCTGGAAGTCGGCGGCGCCGATGCGTCAACGCCAAGTTTTTTTAACGCCCACTCCGCCGTCAAGGCAAACACCTCGTGCCGGTTTCGATCGAGATGCCCCGCGTGGCCGTTGCCCGGAATGATGCGCAGCTCTTTCTCACAGCGCAACGCGTCGAACAGCAAATGCGCCGTCGCCGGCGGATCAATTGTGTCATCCTCGCCCCACAAAATCAAAGTCGGCGCCTTGATGCGCGGGGCGCGTTTCAACGTGTCCACAAAAAACGTCTCGGCCCCTCCGGGAAACGGGAAATTCATATACACCGCGATCGCGCGGGGATCCGACTGGAGTCGTTGGTCAATTTCCGGATCGGAAGCCAGGTGGAATCCACCGCCCAGCTTTGCCAGCGGCACAAGCAAGTCCCGTCCGGTGCAAATTTTTTTGATTTTGCCGAGCCACACCAAAATCCTCAAAAAACACGCCAGCGACAGTGGCAATGAATTGCGCACGGTGGCATCGAGGGTAACCAGCGCCTTGAGCCTGGAATCAACCAAGGCCGCTTCGAGAATGGCGGTTCCTCCGGACGACAAACCGAACGCGCCGATGCGGTTCCCGTCAACCTTCGGACACGTTTGCAAAAAATCAATCGCCGCACGCACGTCCGCCACCCACTGTCGCATCTCGGTGTGGTATCGTTCCCCCCCGCTTGCGCCGTGACCGTGCATGTCCATCGCCAGCGTCGCCACGCCCCGGGACGCCAAGGTTTCGCACAGTTCAAAATAAGCTTCCTTAAACTCCCCCGCGCCATGACAAACAACCAGCGCGGGTAACGATCCGTTCGGCGATGGAATCGGGGTAAAAAACGTTCCACAAACTTCCACTCCCAAGGAATGAAAACGCACGGCTTCCTGATTTGCTTCCATAATTTGTCCGAAAAAAGCACCTACAGTGCCAACCATACGAAACTCCGGCCAAACTAAACCTTGGCTTTGCATTTTTTCAACCGCTTTGTTCCAAAGCCTGCCCCCTGCCGTCCAGAATCAGGACACATTTTACTCGATTGTGTCCGGAAACGCAATCGCGGTTGTCAGGTCAGCGCTTCAAATCCCCAGCGCAGCATCCGCTCGGTGGTTTCCCAACTGATGCAGGAATCCGTGATGGAAACACCGTAGCGCAGCTCCGCCGGATTTTTCGGAATCGGCTGGTTGCCTTCGTGAAGGTTGCTCTCGACCATCAGGCCGATCAGCGAATGCGTCCCTTCAATTCTTTGTTGAATCACGCTGCGCCAGACATCCTCCTGTTTCGCAAATTTTTTTTCCGAATTCGCGTGGC
>PLZL01000372.1 GCA_003152145.1 Limisphaerales bacterium | reverse complement strand
TGGTCCATGCCGGCATGGGGTTGGGTGAATTTTCTTGTGCCGATGGCCTTTGGCAACACCTGGGACATGGGCGTGTTTTTTCAATACGGACAGAACTGGACATCGTCCTATTATTTCGGCATCGGAACACTCTGGCTTGCGCTGCTCGCGGTTTGGACGCTGCGCGAACGCCGGGTCTGGCTTCTCGGCGCTTGTGCTGGCGTAGCGCTGCTTTTTGCGTTTGGCGAACACACGCCCGTCTATCCCGCCTTGCGGCGAATCATCCCACAGTTGAGCCTGATAACCTATCCGGTCAAATTCCTTACGCTCGCGGCATTCTTTGCGCCGTTGCTCGCGGCATTTGCCCTGGCGCGCCAGCAAACTTTGCAGGGCGGAGAAAGGCGAAAGTTTGCAGGGCACGCGGTTCTTGTCGGCTCGATTCTGCTGGCGCTCCTCGCGGGAATTCTTTGTTGGACGTGGCGCTTTCCATTTCCGACGGACGACGTGCGCGCAACCTTGTTCAACGGCATCAGCCGCGCCTTGTTTCTGCTGATGACCGGCGCGCTGCTGTTGTTTCTGACACAGCCGTCCAAGTCCGGTCTGCGCCGGATGGCACCGCTCATTCTCGTTTTGGTTGCGTGGCTTGACGTGCTCACGCACGAGCCGGCACAAAACCCGACCGTGCCGCCGACGATTTATACCTTCGGCCTGACGCGCGAAAAGCTGGCCATGAATCCACAGCCGTCATTGGGCAAATCGCGCGCGATGCTCACGCCCATGGCTGAATGGCAGTTTGTCCATTCCGCCATTGCCAGCCCGCAAAACAATTTTCTGATCGGTCGGCTCTGTTACGGCGCCAACTGCAATCTGCTGGACGCCGTGCCGAAGGTGGACGGCTTCCTTTCGCTCACACCACGGGAAAACGACGACGTGCTTTCCCTGTTCTACACCCGGACCAACGGCGATTTCCCGGGGCTGGAGGATTTCATGGGCGTTTCTCAAATCTCCGCGCCGGACCAGATTTACCACTGGCAATCGCGTTCAAACTTTCTGCCGCTCGTGACCGCCGGACAAAGGCCGGTTTTCCTCGATGAAGCCGGCACGTTGCGCGCGCTGACACAACCGGATTTCGACGGAGGCAAAATCGTCTTTCTGCCGACGGAAGCAAGATCACTTGTCACCGTCACCAACGAGACAAGCGCCCGAGTGTCGAATTCACACTTCGAAATCCAAAGCGTGGATGCCGATATTGAGGCAGCGAAACCGTCGCTGGTCGTGGTGTCGCAAACCTATTATCACGACTGGCGCGCCTATGTGGACGGCCATGAGACGCCTTTGCTGCGTGCGAACCACGCGTTTCAGGCCATTCAAGTCCCGGCAGGACGACATCAAATCCGGCTGGCTTACGAAGACCGCGCGTTTGAAGTCGGCGCGTCGGTTTCAATTGTCGCATGGCTGGGCTGCCTGATTTGCTTGCTTCGATTGCCGGGGGGAAAAATTCGATAACAATTTCCAAAACTTCTTCTCGACAAAAACGATTCCCGAATCCAAAAAGAGCACAGCCAATGGCCAAGACAAAACGAATTGGAATCCTGACTTCGGGTGGCGACAGTCCCGGACTGAACGCGGCAATCCGCGGCGTCGGCAAAACCGCGCTCGGTTTTTATGGCATGGAGCTCGTCGGCTTCCGCGACGGCTTCCGAGGTCTTGTGGAAGAACGGCGGCTCAAATTGGACAAAGCCGCGCTCGCCGGCATTCTCACCGTCGGCGGCACCATCCTCGGCACCAGCCGCGACCGGCCCCACCGGATGCTGGTGGACGGCCGCACGCGCGACATGACGGAGGTGATTGTCGAAAATTACAGGAAATACGACCTTAACGCCTTGGTCTGTCTCGGCGGCGGCGGCACACAAAAAAGCGCGCTGCACCTTTCCGAAGCCGGCCTCAACGTCATCACCCTGCCCAAGACCATTGACAACGACGTGGCGATGACGGATTCAACCTTTGGCTTCGCCACCGCCCTCGACATTGCGACCGGGGCGATAGACCGGCTCCACAGCACCGCGCACAGCCATCACCGCATCATCGTCGCCGAAGTCATGGGACATCGCGCGGGCTGGCTCGCCCTGGGCGCGGGCATTGCCGGCGGCGCGGATGTGATTTTGATTCCCGAAATTCCCTACAGCATCGAGAAGATCGCCGACGCCATCCGCAGCCGCAGCCGGCGCGGAACCAATTTCAGCATTGTGGCCGTCGCCGAAGGCGCGATGAGCATTGATGACGCGCGGGCATTCAAGGCCGCCGAAAGCAAACGGGAACGCGCCCCGACGCTGCACGACAAAAAAGAGGCAAAGATGGAACAGGCCGCGCTCGAATCGCGGCACGCGGGAAACACCCTGCGCCTCGCGCGCCAGTTGGAGGAGCTCACGCACCTCGAATCGCGCGTGACGATTCTCGGCTACGTCCAGCGTGGCGGCACGCCGTCCGCCGCCGACCGGCTGCTGGCCACGCGGCTTGGCGGCGCGTGCGCGGATTTGATCCATGAGGGCGTCTTTGGCGTGATGGTGGCCGCGCGGGGTGACGGCACCGAACCCGTGCCGCTNNTGCCGCTGGAAAAAGTCGCCGGCAAGCGCAAGATTGTCACGCCCGATCATCCGTGGCTGCAAACCGCGCGGCACGTGGGGACGTGTCTGGGGGATTAAATTCTTGCAGCAGCCGACGCAAGTCGGTTCTGATTTTCGATTGAAATGAACCTGGAACAAGCATTGCAGGCGTTGGAAGTTCGGAAAACGCAATTCCAGTCCCGGATTCCCGCCCAAGCTTCCGCGATGCGGACGCGATACCTCAAAGGGATGGTGGAAGAAGAAGTGGAAGCCGCGCGAAAGCACCTGCAAGCTGTCTATCGGAGCCAGCTTGAACTCGGGCCAGACCTCACCGCGCTGGACGAGCACATGAGCCATCCCAAATACGCCTTTTGGCTTGAGGGCATTTGCCGTCACCTCGGCGAGTGCGAATCTGTTCTTGCCGAACAGCCCGAGGGAAGAACAATTGTTGGCGACGAAAGAAAGGCTGGCGATTGAACCGAAACGATTTTGAATTTTTCTTTGTAGCATTGGTGGTCCTCTGCCCGCCGCTTTCGCAAAACGAAAGAAGACGACGGCGCGCACGGAGTGACACGCCCTACCAACCCGTAATTATGTTGGACGGAAATTTACGCGCGGAATACACTAAAAGCATGAATTGTGTTAGACTGCAAACGCCGCAGCTAATATAAAGGTTAGGCGGCATTGTGCGCCGGTAAACCGACAAAAAAGTTATAGTGGTTTTGGCCGGATTCACAGCATGCTGGGATCGTGAGTGAATCCTCATTTGAGACCGAATATGAATACAAGAACGATGAAATTACTGTGGCTTACGCCGCTTTGTCTGATTGCCAGTATTGGCGCTAGCTTGCTGGCAGTTTGGGTGGTGAGCAAACTGGCGGGTTTCAGTTTTGATCCGTCAATCGTAGTTGTATTAAGTGGGGCAGGCTGCGCGGCGGTTATCGCTATCTGCGCGAACAACCATCGGCATGGTTGACCATGCCGTCCAACAAATCACCGCAGCAGGCAACATCCGCTACCCCTGCCAGTTGCGATTGATTTATGAGATCGTTCGTCATATTTTCATTTCAGCGTCCTGCTCCGCGACTGTGCCTGAGTTCTGCACGTTGATATCGCCTTTATGCGGACCATGTAATTCACAACCCTGAACAACCCGACTCCACATGAAACATATCTTCTGCATCGGTCTCGCTGTTGCTGCATCACTGAGCGCGCTCGCCACCGACCCGCCCGACGACGCCAAAGCAGTTCAGGGAAGTTGGACGCCTGCCCAAGCCGAGTTGGGCGGACAGCCCATGACAGACGACATCCTGAAAAACATCAGCCTCAAACTGGACAACGGCAAATATGAAGTTTTCGTCGGAGACAAACCCGACCGCGGCACTTACACGATCGATTCCACGACCAAGCCAAAGAGCATGACCGTCACCGGCACCGAAGGACCAAACAATGGCAAGACTTTTCCCGCGATCTACGAATTCAAGGGTGACACGCTCCGCATCTGCTACGACCTTTCCGGCGCAAAGCGCCCCACAGAGTTCCAGAGCGTCGCGGGCACGAATCTCTACCTCGTGACCTACAGTCGCAAAAAGGAATAGCCCGTTAGTGCCGAATGAACGAAACGCCTGACTAGGATCAGACTGCAGAATTTCAACCCTTCACGACGGTCGCGCCGGCTGCCGGGCGCGAAACAAAAATGGTCGCTTCAATTCCGGTTTTCGTTTTGTAATCGGCGGCAATTTTTTCTGAAACGGTTTTTACAGCTTCAGTTTTCACCAAGGCAACAGTGCAACCGCCGAAGCCACCGCCAGTCATGCGACAGCCATAAACCCCGCCTTTGACTCCGATGGTTTCTGCAATTTCCACCACGACGTCGAGTTCCTTGCAGCTCACTTCATAATCGTCGCGCAACGAGGCGTGGCTCGCATACATGAGCTGGCCAACGGTCGGCCAGTTTGATGCGCGCACGCCCTCGGCGGCGTGGACGGTGCGCTCAATTTCGCCGATGACGTGCCGCGCGCGGCGGTAAACCACGCCGTCCATTTTGCCCCTGGCGTTTTCCAGCGCGTCGGCGGTCGCGTCGCGCAGCGAGGGCACGCCGAGAATTTTTGCGGCGGCTTCGCATTGCGCGCGGCGTTTGGCGTATTCGCCGCTGCCGAGTTCATGTTTGACATTGGTGTTGGCGATGAGCAGTTGGACAGACGGATCGCTCATGGGCACAAGTTCGGTTTTGCGCGAGCGACAATCGAGCAGCAGCAGGTGATTTTCGCGCCCCATGACGGAAATGAACTGGTCCATGATGCCGCAGGGAACACCGGCAAATTCGTGCTCGGCCTTCTGGCACAGCAGCGCCTTTTGAACGGGATCCATTTTTTTGCCGGTGACGGCTTCCAATAATGTAGCGGTGCAGACTTCGAGCGCGGCACTGCTGGAAAGCCCGCCGCCCAGCGGGACGGTTGAATGCAGCAACACGTCCAGTCCGCCGGAATTGATGCCGCGCGCGAGGCATCCGGCGATGACACCACGCGGATAATTTCCCCACTTCGGCGCGCCGGGTTTGACGGGCGCGGACAAATCAATCAGTGCCGGCTCGGCACCGGAGACATCGCGAATTTGGATCATGTTTTTGCCGTCGGCGGACTTGTCGGCGGCCATGACAGCATAGCGTTCGATGGCCATCGGCAGGANNTGGCGAATTGCTGGGCAACTTGAGCGGCTAATTCACGGTATGACATGAAGCGATAATTGTTGATTGAATTTACGACCACCTTAAATTTGACCAGCCTAAATTTTGCCGGTCAAGCCGCCGGCGGCGTTTTGCTTCCGCGCGAGGCGCCCA
>PLZL01000206.1 GCA_003152145.1 Limisphaerales bacterium | reverse complement strand
ATTATGTATGCGCGGATATATAGCACTGGCCTGGGGATGTACGGTCCGTGGGGGTGACAAAGACGAATGAAGTGGTGGTCACAAACCTTGTAGCGGGGCAGTTCTATGACATCATCATTGACGGGCCTGCGGTATTTCAGGCCAGCCAGCCCATTCAAGTCGCTCAATTTGCCAATGGAACTGAATTCGACCACCTTATTTTTGATTTTCCAAGTGATGCTTTTATAGCTACTGAAGGGGATCCGTGCGAGATATTGTTGCCACCCACCGGACACTATTTGTTGACGAATACCGTCTTTACTCCCTTTTACAATACCAGCTCCACCGGAGATTTTGATGAGAACTATTTGAATCTCATCGTAGCACAATCGGCGACAAACAGCACATACTTGGATTATTCACTCGTGGCAACCACTAATTTTGTGCCGATTGGAACGAGCGGTTATTATGGCGCACAGCTCATGGTGACGAACGGCACACATACGGTGACCAGTTCCCAGCCGGTGGGCGTTGAAGTCTATGGATTCGGACCTTTTGATGCCTACAGCTATTTCGGCGGTGTGGTCAAACGACAATTTAGATGATAAAATAGCAAAGGAATCTATAGGGAAAAATTAATCTTTGGCAGTGTTATCGCTTTGGTGAGCGTTCTGGCTCCGCAGATTGTTCGGGCACATGGGGCCGTGACTTACCTGTCTAGCTTAAGCCCGACCTCCACCGGAAGTCCCTCTATTGGGAGCGATTCATGGCTCGCAGCAGGATTTTACACGGGAACTAATGCCAGCGGCTATATGCTCAACTCGATTCAATTAGGGATGACAGACGCTTCGGGCAATCCCAGTGGATTCGCAGCCATGCTTTATGGACAAGGCGATGAAGTTGGAGCAGGTCTTCCCGGAAGTAGCCTTGGTGCTCTTGATAGTTCTCTGAATCCAGTAACCGGCGACATTTTCACTTATACCCCCACTTCAAACATCACACTATCGCCAACAACCCATTACTTTGTTATTCTCACCTCCGGAACACCTCTTGCCGATGGCGTTTATAATTGGAGCGAGAGCATATATCCCCCTAGTTCAAGTGGTGCTTGGAGCGCCGATAACGCTGTTCTGCATTCCGGCAATGGCACATCAGGTTGGTCTCCAACTCCATATTTAGGCATTGCTCAATTTGCTATAAACGCCATACCCATACCCGAACCGAGCGTTTTAGGTTTGTTGGGCCTGGGCGGGTTGTGCTTCCTCTGGCATCGCCGGAAAAGGGTCCGTCTTTAGTAATTAAACAAAGACTGGTCTTGACTTGGCGGACTTTCAATTGGCTTACGTGGCGTCGCTGGATTTGGGCTTGAGGGACTCCCACCCCGCCGGTTTGGCTTCCGTTTTCTTCGCCTTGCGGCAATGGGTGTTGACCCAACCTATTCGATGCGGCCCAGCAATCTTAACAGTCCGTCCAGAATGGTGATGGGATGCGGCGGACAGCCGGGAATGTAAATGTCCACCGGCACGATGTTGTCCGCTCCGTTCCTTTGTTCGGCGTGGCCGAGATAAGGCCCGCCGGAAATCGCGCACGCACCCACGGCAATCACCAGCTTCGGCGACGGCACGGCTTCGTAGGTTTTGCGCAGGGCCGAGTCCATGTTTTGCGTCACCGGCCCGGTGATGAGCAGTCCGTCGGCGTGGCGCGGCGACGCGACAAATTGAATGCCGAACCGGCCCAAGTCGAACACCACGGTGTTCAGCACGTTCACGTCGGCCTCGCAACCGTTGCAGCCGCCGGCGCTCACCTGGCGCAGCTTGAGCGAGCGGCCAAAAATCCTGCGCGTCGTTTCATCCAGCGCCTTCGCCAGTTGAAATTCCTTTTCGCCGAGAAGCAGCGCGCCGCGGTTTGAAGCGGCAAGGCGATGTTCCGGCGTGAAACGGATTGCGCCTTCGGGACAGGCGCGCTCGCATTCAGGACAAAACAGGCAGCGGCCAAGGTCGAGCTGCACGCCTTTTTCATTTATCTTGATGGCATCCGTTGGGCAAACGTCGGCGCAGACGGAGCAATTGGGCGGACATTTCGCGGAATCAATCTGCGGACGGCCCCGCAAACGGTCGGGCAGCACCGGCGGTTCCTTCGGGAAACCGATGGTGCGGTATTTCTGTTGGGCGCGTGCGAGTAAAACTTTCAGCATGGGAAAACAGTTGGAGTGATGGAGTGGTGAAATGATGGAGTAATGGAATTCAGCGCGCAGATTGATTTCCGCGCAACATTCCAACACTCCAGCACTCCATTATTCCATTTCATAAATCATGGCCGCAATAGGACAGGTTGAAACTTTTGTTGCAAAGCGGGAAATCGGAAATCTGCTGGCCGCGCATCGCCAGCGCCAGCCCCATCCAGTTGTGGAACGACGGGTCCACGATTTTGTAACGCGCAAATTTTCCAGCCGCATCGGTCAGCGCGGTGTGACAAATTTCGCCGCGCCAGCCTTCGGTGAGCGACACCACGGCGCGATTCGCCGCGAGCGGACCGATTTCAGCGCGCACCGGTCCCTGCGGCAGCGCGTTGAGTTGATCGAAAATAAATGCGATGGAACGTTGAATTTCCATCCAGCGCACGTAAGCCCGCGCAAAGACGCTGCCGGAGTGATACGACGACACGGGAATCTGGGCAAACCGGTAAATACCCGACGGAAATTGAATCCGCACGTCGTGTTCAATGCCACTCGCGCGCGCTGCGACGCCGACGAGTCCAAGTTCCTGCGCCGTTTCGCGCGTGACCGGTCCGGCGTTTTCAAAACGGGCGCGGACGGATGAACTGTTCCAAATCAATTCCACCGCACTGGTCACGTCATTGCGCGCTTGCGTCAGGCGTTCCTCCAGTTGTTTTTGCCGGGTTTCATCCAAATCGAACAGGACACCGCCGGGCCGGAGCAGGCCGCGACCAAAACGGTTCCCGCAAATTAACGCCGTCAGGTTCAGGAAATCGCCGCGAATCCGTCCGCAATAACTCGCCGTCGGCAGATAGCCGATGTCGTTGGCGAGCGCGCCGAGGTCGCCCGTGTGATTGGCCAGCCGCTCCAATTCCAACGCGATGGCGCGTAGCACTTGGGCGCGGGCAGGGACGCGGCAGCCGGCGAGCGATTCGACCGCCTCGCAATACGCCAACGCGTGGCCGATGGTCGTGTCGCCGGCGAGCGTTTCCATGTAGGGAATCGTCCGCTTGTCCGGGCCGCCGATGAGCGCGCGTTCCACGCCGCGGTGCTGGTAGCCGAGCGAAATTTCGAGGTGGAAAACATATTCGCCGTGGCATTGAAAACGAAAATGTCCCGGCTCGATGATGCCGGCGTGGACCGGGCCGACGGCGACTTCGTGAATTTCGTCGCCGTCCATCGAAAAGAAATTCGTCACGCCGGGTTCAATTGGATTTTCGGCGGCACGATTCCAGGCGTCGTGACCAACGCGATGCGATTTGTGAAAACGGATTGGCTTCAGCCACGGATGACCTTCGGGACGAACGCCCCATTGCTCGGCAATTTCGCGCTCGAACCAGTGCGCCTGTGCACAAGCCGGAGTCAGCGATGGATAACTGTCGGCGACTTCGGTCGAGCAGAGTGTCAGTTGTCCTTCGGCATCGTTGGCGAGCGCGACGAAGAGACGAACCTTGTCGCTGCCGATTGGTTGGCCGAACAGGCTCGCGATGCGCGCGCCGTTTTCGGTGGCCTGCAAAATTTGTTCCCGAAAATCGGCGGGGCTAGCATTGGCAATATCCGCGAGCCCGGCGGTATTGCCGTTTCGTCGAGAAATGGGAGTGCCGGTATTCACGAAGCACCCCCGAGCGTGTTGGCGATTTGATGCAGCACATCGCTCAACTTTGCCGGCACGTTCAAGCCGAGCCACAAGACCAGCACGCCAAGCGCGGCGGGCGGGATGATTTGCCACCAGCGGTCGCGGTTGGACGCGCTGGCCGCGAGTTTTTCCGGCTCGCCTTGCGCCATGCCGAGAAATGCTGTCGTCATGCCGATGAAAATGACGCCGAGCATTGCCAGAAAGATGGTAGTGATCCAGACATGGCCGCCGTCGAGGGCAGCCTTCAAAATCGTGAACTTGCTCATGAACGGTCCGAATGGCGGTGTGCCGGTGATGGCAAGAAAACCCGCGACCCAAAGCACGCCGGTGACCGGCGCGGCGCGCAACAGTCCGCGCACCTGCGAAATGTTCTTGGTTTGGTAGCGCGCCACAATGTTTCCCGCGAGCAGGAATAACATCGCCTTGACGAGCGAATGATTCACTGCATGGAGCATCGCGCCGAACGCGCCGGCGCTGCCGAGGCCGATGCCAATCGCGAGGATGCCCATATTCTCCACGCTGGAATATGCCAGCAGCCGTTTGTAATCCGTCTGGCCGATGATGAACACCGCGCTGACGACCAGTGAAACGAGTCCGAGCGCAATCCAGACATCGCGGGTAAAAAGTTCCAAGTTGGCGGCGACGCAGACTTGTTGCATGCGCAGCAATCCCAAAAACGCGCAATTCAAAACCGCGCCGGAAAGCAGCGCCGAGACAACGGACGGCGCTTCGCTGTGGGCATCGGGCAGCCACGTGTGCATCGGCGCGAGTCCCATTTTGGTGCCGTAACCGACGAAGAAGAGCAGGCAGGCGGCCTTCAACCACGGCACTTGCAGGTTTTGCGCGTGAGTGACGAGTTGCGAAAGGACGATCGGGTAACTTTCGCGATTCGGATTCGCCGCTGCCACTCCCAGAAAGAAGTTGGCGAGCAGGGCGAGGGCAATGCCGACGGAACAAATCAAAAGATATTTCCACGTGGCTTCGAGCGAGCGGTGGTGCCGATGAAAATAAATCAGCGGCGCGCTGGCCAGAGTGGTTCCCTCGATGGCGACCCAGAGCAGGCCGAAATGCTGGCTTACAGTCACGAGCGTCATCGCCGCCAGAAACAAAAGCAGGCAGCCGATGAAGACCGCTTCGGGCGCGTTGTCGAACAGCAGCCCTTCCTCCGGGTCCGTGTTGTGCCGGTTCGCTTCCTGGCCGAGATAACCTGCGGCGTAAATTGACGCGACGAAAAACAGTCCGCTGGTGATGCTTAGGAACAACAGCCCCGCCGCATCGAGCGCGAGCCAGCCGTTGAGCACGGGAGCGGGTGTTATTTTCCAAAACGTCGCCGTCAACACCACATGAACCAGGGCCGTGCCGACAAGCAACCCGCGGCGCATTGCCGGTGTCGGCAGACCGAAGGCCACCAGACCGGCGAGCATGGGTATGAGGACGAGGGCGAGAATCATGTCAGTCCTTCAACGTGTTCAACTGGTCGGTGTTGATGTGGTCGAACTCCCGGTTGATATGGAAGATGGTGATGCCCATGACGAACACCGCCACGAACACGTCCAACAGCACGCCGGCCTCGACCAGCAGCGAGGATTGTGGCGCCAGGCCGACGCCAAAGGTATAGACGCCGTTTTCCAAAACAAGAAAGCCGAGCACCTGGCTCAACGCGCGTTTGCGGCTCACGATGAGGAACAGCCCGGCGAAAATGGAAAAAAGCGCCGCCGGCGCCAGCCAGGACGAGGCCAGCGTTTCAGGCATCGGCAGCCGCTGGCACATCCAGAATGAGATGGCCAGAATCACCACTCCCGACAGCAGCGAGGTGACGTAGCCGACATAAGGTTCGACTTCGCGCGCCACATCCGCTTCGCGCACTGCGCGGAACAGAAACCACGGGAACACGATGCCCTTGATTGCGACGGTCCCCACCGCCAGCACGGCGAAACGCAGCGACAGATCATGCATGTGTGCCACAACAGGCAAAAGACCGAGCACCACGCCTTGCGCCGCCACCACGCGAATGGATGAGCCGATGCGGCTGGAGCCGAGAAGCTTCAAATTCGTCAGCACGACCAGCACGAGGATGAGATTGGTGGGAATCATGGGAAGTCCGGTTATTTATTGAGTCCCAAAAGAAATGCCATCGCGGCCAAAGCGCCCGCGCCGACCAGCAATTGCGGCAGCAGCAGCAAACGGAGACGCGCCATCACAGATTCGACCACACCCACGATGACGGCGACTGCAAACATTCCGCCGACGGACAAAACGAGATCCAACCAGAGCGCTCCCGTTGCCGGCACGACCATTCCGACCACGAGCGCGGCCAGAACCCAGAGCTTCAACGCGGTGCCGTAAAGGATGAACGCGAAATCCGGTCCGCCGTGGTCGAGCACCATGACTTCGTGGATCATCGTGAGTTCGAGGTGCGTGGTCGGGTCGTCCACGGGGATGCGAGCGTTTTCGGCGAGCAGCACGATCATCAGCGCGATGAGCACCAGTGCCATCACCGGCCCGGCTTGCAGCCAATGACCGCCGGACACCTGCCCCAAAATCGTCGAGAGCGAAAGGTTCTGCGCTTGGCGAGCCAAAGTGGCCAGCGCCACGAGCAATGCCGGTTCGGCCAGCGCGGAGAAAAAAACTTCGCGGCTCGCGCCCATGCCTTCAAAACTTGAACCAGTATCGAGCGCAGCCAGGACGGTGAAAAACCGCATCAGCCCGAGCAGGCAGGCGAACAGAAAGAAATCCGCCGGGAACGCGATGAGCGCCGGGAAATTTCCGAGCGGCACCAGCATCGCGGCCACCAACACCGCCGCCAGTCCCAGCATCGGCCCGGCGCGAAACAGCCACGTAGTCGTGCGGCTGTAGACTGCGCCTTTGTGCAGCAGCTTCCACAAATCAAAATAAGTTTGCAGGAACGGCTGGCCGCGCCGTCCCGCGAACAGCGCCTTGGTGCGGTTGATGATGCCGAGCAGCAGCGGCGACAGCACAAGTGCCAGCGGCAAAGGGATGAAAGATTCAGCGTTCATTAATTAACGAAATTTCCAGGCCAGCAGCACAATCAAGGTCACTGTGATGTAGAGCACGTAAAGCTGCACGTGGCCTCGTTGCAGCCAGCGGAGTTTGGAAATGCCCCAGTTTATTTTCAGGAAACTCGGCCGATACAAATTGCCGTGGCACAAATCGGGCGTCTCGGTGGTCAGCGAAGCCCTTGGCGGGAAAATGCCTTCCGGCCGCTGCAACTGGCGATGAGAACCGAGCAGCCAGCGGAACAACGTCGTGAACGGCTGGACGAATGACGAGGCGGTGTATTGCATCCGGGCGGTCGGCTGCGCGTAACCGCATCCCCATGTCACACCTTCTTCCACTCGACGACCCGCCAGCAAACTGCGGCGTAGCAGAACAAGCGTGACCAGCACCAGCAGAAATGCGACCACTGCAATCACAACAAATGTCAACGGATTTGTCGCGGCGGCAAGGTTTTCGCGGACATTTTCAGGCGGCAGGCCCGTTACGTTCTCCAAAACTGCCTGCAGACTTTTGACAACGGCCGGCGCGAACAAGCCGATGAGAATGCACCCGGCCGCCAGCAGCAACATCGGCAAACGCATGGTCCAACCCGCCTCCGTTGCGTGTGACGTGTGTCCGGTGCGCGGCTCGCCGAGGAAAACAACGCCGAACGCCTTGGTGAAGCACGCCGCCGCCAGTCCGCCAATCAGCGCCAGCCCGGCGATGAGCGCGAGCAACGGCACGGCAATGGTGCCGCCGGAACTTGCGCCGCCCTGGAACGCGCCCAAAAAAATCAGGAACTCGCTCACAAAACCGTTCAGCGGCGGCAGACCCGAAATGGCGACTGCGCCGATGAGGAAAGTCGCCGCCGTCCATGGCATTCGTTTCAGCAGTCCGCCGAGGCGGTCAATTTCACACGTTCCTGCGCCATGCAACACCGCGCCCGCTCCCAGAAACAACAGCCCTTTGAACAAAGCGTGGTTGAGGACATGCAGCAGCCCGCCGCCAAAGCCGAGCACGATAAGCATGGGCGAACCCGTGCTCATACCCAAAAGGCCGACGCCGAGACCCAACGCGATGATGCCGATGTTCTCGACACTGTGATACGCCAGCAGCCGTTTCAGATCGTGTTGCGCCAGCGCAAACAGCACGCCGAGCACACCCGAAGTCAGCCCGATGCCGATAAGCAGCCAGCCCCACCACAACGGCGGCGTGCCCAGAAATGTGAGCGCGCGCACCAGTCCGTAGATTCCCGTCTTGATCATCACGCCTGACATCAGCGCCGAAACATGACTCGGCGCGGCGGGATGCGCCTCCGGCAGCCAGACGTGAAACGGCATGAACCCGGCCTTTGTTCCAAAGCCCACAACCGCCAGCAAAAAAAGAATTCCCGCCAGTTCCGGCGTGTGGATTCCCTTTTCCGCCCAGACGGTGAAATCCATTGAGCCGGTTTCGCGGCCCATCAATATGAAGAACACCAGCAGAAATCCCGTGCCCAGATGCGTCGCCACCAGATAAATCCAGCCCGCGCTGCGCACCGACTCGCGTTCATGCTCGAACGTGACGAGAAAGAACGACGCCACCGCCATCAATTCCCACGCTGAAATGAACAGCACGGCGTTGCGCGCCAGCAACACTAGCGTCATCGCCAACACCAGCAGGCAGTAAAAAAACCAGACCGGCCCCAGCGAGCGTCGTCCTTGTTGCGAACGCAGGTAACCGACACCATAAATTGCCGAGAGCGCAGACAATAAAAGTGTCGGCAAGAGAAACCACGCCGAAAGCGGATCCAGTTCGATGAAGAATTCCCCGAACGGGACCGGCCACGGCAGGCGCAGCTGTTGCGTGGGGCCGCCGGCGAGGACTTGTATTGCCGGAATGCAACCCAATGCCGAAGCAATCACCACGGAGCCTGCGCCGAGCCAGGAAAAATTGCGCCGGGAACTGCCCAATAATAACACGGCCACCGCGCCGAGGAGCAGCGCCGCCATTGCAAGCAACAGCAATGTCACTTCGCCGCCTCCTTCTTGATTGCATTCGCAGGTGCGCGCCCGCCGTCGCGTTGCTTTGGCCCGGCACGCAGGCCGTCGCTGATTTTTTTTGCTGCGGCCACGATTTCATCGCGCCCCGCCTGTTGGACAATCAAATTTTTGAATTCCGGATTGCGCAGGGCGAACGCCAGACGCGAGAGCAAATGCAGATGCGCCTTGACGGTCGGGCTGATGAACGTGAACAGTGTGTGAACCGGTTGGTTGTCCAGCGCGCCAAAGTCCACCGGCTTTTCAAGAAAACACAACGTCATCGTGGGCTGCGGCACATGGAGCACGATGGGATTCCTCACATGCGGAATGGCGATGCCATCACCGATGGCGGTGGATTCCAGCGCCTCGCGCGCCAGCAGGACTTGCAGGAGGAACTCACGATCCACACTGTCCGGCAATCGGAGCATTTCAACCACGCTGCGGAGGACGGCTGGCTTGTCAGCACCGGCCAGACGATAAAAGACGCCGCCAAGCTCCAGCGCATCGGACAATTCAGGAAGCGGTGCCGACTGGCTTTCCGGCTCCTCAAAAATGCGCGGGGAGACATTGATTCGGTTCGCCGTGGACCACTCCAGCAGTTCGGCGCGATTGAAGCGATACTGGCCGTTCATCCTGTAACCGGGCAGTTTGCGCTCTTCAACCCAGCGATAAACGGTTTTCTCCGAAATTTCCAGCAATCCGGCGACGTCTTTGACTGTTAGTTGCATCTTTTTTGGTGTCCGAGAATAAGAAATGAATTTTGGACAATTTTGGACATAATCTCCGGCATTGCCATTTCTGTCAAGCGGCTTATCATCAGGCTTGTTGAAAAAAATGAAATAAGCTGTTGACAGCAGAACGGATGGTCGCTAATTTCTGTT
>PLZL01000220.1 GCA_003152145.1 Limisphaerales bacterium | reverse complement strand
TACCGCGGCAGCGAATACACCGTGGACTTCCTGCCGAAGATTAAAATCGAGCTCGTCATCGCCGACGCCCAAAAGGACGCTGCGATTGCCGCAATCATCAAGTCCGCCAAGACGGGCAAGATCGGCGACGGCAAAGTGTTCGTCTCCAATGTCGAACAGGCCGTGCGCATCCGCACCGAAGAGAAGGGCGATTCCGCTGTTTGAGCAACTAAACAACTTGAACCTCATTACAAAAAAACCATGAAACGAATTCTTTTAACTCTCGCTTTGATTGCAACCGCCGCGTTGGGCATTTCGTCGTCGCGCGCTGATGACACGAATGCTCCGGCTGCTGCGGCAGCGGCCACCACCAACGCGGCTCCAGCCACACCACCGCCGCTGCCGGCGGCTTCGCTAGATCAACGTGTGGCTTCGCTTGAAGCTTACATTTCCAATGGGGACCCAACGGCTCCGCTGAAAGACACCAACGGCAACATCACGGTGTCCTCGCCGATTATGAGCAGTCTGTCGAACAGCCTCGGCAACACTTATGTTTATCCCGGTCCCGGCCACAATGCGTGGCTGTTGACCAGCACGGCGCTCGTGTTGTTCATGACGCTGCCCGGTCTCGCACTGTTCTATGGCGGTCTCGTTCGCAAGAAGAACGTGCTTTCCGTGCTCGCGCAATGCTTCCTGATTACCGGCCTCGTGACGATTCTCTACGTCATTTGCGGTTACGGCATGATCTTTGGGGGCGCTGGCGGCGCTGCCGCCATGAAATTGGACTGGATATATGGCATCGTCGGCAATCCAAAGGTATGTTGGATGTTTGCCAATGTCACTTCAGCACCCAATCCGGGCTACTCTTATTGGGTTTCGGAAAACGTTTATGCCATGTTTCAAATGATGTTCGCCATCATCACTCCGGCGCTCATCGTTGGTTCAATTGCTGAACGCATGAAATTCAAGGCCATTCTCGTCTTCATCACATTGTGGATGTTTGTCGTGTATTTCACGCAAGGCCACATGGTCTGGGGTGTCAACGGCCTTATGAATGGCTGCTGGAATGCCGATGCAAAGATTCACGGCCTCGACTTCGCCGGCGGCACGGTCGTGCATATGACGTCCGGTTGGACGGGCTTGATCCTGTGCATCATTCTCGGAAAACGCCTTGGTTTCCCGAAGGAGCCCATGCCGCCACACAGCATCGTGCTGACTTACATCGGCACCGGCATGCTTTGGGTCGGCTGGTATGGATTCAACTCCGGCAGCGCGGTCGCGGCTGACGTGATTGCGGCCAACGCCTTCACAACAACGACGATTGCCACGGCGGTCGGATCTTTTGTATGGCCGATGTGGGATTGGATTGTCAAAGGCAAGCCCACAGTGCTGGGTTTCTGCTCCGGCGCAGTGGCGGGCTTGGTGCTCATCACTCCGGCTTGCGGTTATGTGCTTCCGGCAGGCGCGATTTGGATCGGCATCGCCGCCGGCACCATTCCGTGGTTCTTCTGCAACAAGGTCAAAGGCTGGCTCGGCTATGACGATGCCTTGGACACATTCGGCGTTCACGGCATCGGCGGAATGTGTGGCGCGATCATGACCGGTATGCTTGCCCGCCAGGCCGCTAATCCAAACTTGGCGACCAACCTCAAGGCTTACGTAACGGACTCGTGGTTTCAACCGCAAGTGTGGGAGCAGTTGAAAACCGTCGGCGTGACCCTCCTGCTGGTCATCGTGGGCACGATTGTTTGCGCCTACATCACCAAGATGCTCGTGGGTCTGCGTCCGACCGAGGAAATCGAAGTCGCCGGCCTCGACCTGGCCGAACATGGCGAGGAGGGCTACCACAGCTAAGTCGAAAAAAGTCTCGACGCTGCGCCGATTCATGGCAGATTGCCGGTCGGCGCAGCGTTCGGTTTCGCACGCGCCGGACAACAACAGAAATTAAACAACAAATTCTACACATCGAAAATATGGCAACACCCAAAAGCGTATTAGAACTGGCCAAAAAGGCGGGAGCCAAAATGGTGGACATCAAGTTTGTGGACACCTTTGGCACTTGGCAACATTTCACCATGCCCATCGCCGAACTGGCGGAGGAAACCTTCGCCGAAGGAATCGGTTTCGACGGCTCCTCCATTCGCGGCTGGAAAAGCATCGAGGCCTCCGACATGCTGGCTATGCCCGATCCGGCCACCGCGTTCATTGATCCGTTTTGCGCGGTGCCGACGTTGAGCCTCACCTGCACCGCCGCGGAAACCGGCACGCTCGAGTCTTACACGCGCGATCCGCGCGGCATCGCCCAGCGCGCCGAAAAACACCTCATCTCCACCGGCCTCGCCGACCAGGCGTTTTTCGGGCCCGAAGCTGAATTCTTCATCTTCGACAACGTGCAGTTCGATTCCAAGAGCAACGGCACGTTCTACTCGATTGACAGCGAGGAAGCCGTTTGGAACACCGGCCGCGACGAAATGCCGAACCTCGGCAACAAAATCCGTCACAAGGAAGGTTATTTCCCCGTCCCCCCCGCCGACACGCAGCAGGACATCCGCACCGAAATGGTGCTGACGATGGAACAATTGGGCGTGGACGTGGAGAAGCAGCACCACGAAGTCGCCACCGCCGGCCAGGCGGAGATTGATTACCGTTTCAGCCCCCTCGTTACCGCCGCCGACTGGATGATGATTTACAAATACGTCGTCAAGAACGTCGCCAAGAAACACGGCAAGACCGCCTGCTTCATGCCCAAACCGCTTTTCGGTGACAACGGCTCCGGCATGCATGTCCATCAATCCTTGTGGAGCAAGGGCAAGCCGCTCTTTGCTGGCAAGGAATACGGCGGTCTTAGCCAGATGGCGCTTTATTATGCCGGCGGTTTGCTCAAGCACGCCAAGGCCCTGTGCGCCATCTGCANNGCGGTTTGCTCAAGCACGCCAAGGCTCTGTGTGCCATTTGCAATCCCACCACGAACAGCTACAAGCGCCTCGTGCCGGGTTACGAAGCGCCGGTCAACCTCGCTTACAGCGCGCGCAACCGCTCCGCCGCCGTCCGCATCCCGACCTACAGCGAAAACCCGAAGGCCAAGCGCCTCGAATATC
>PLZL01000072.1:1289-2505 GCA_003152145.1 Limisphaerales bacterium | reverse complement strand
TTCACCACCGACCGCATGGTCAAGGAATACACGCGGAAGTATTATCTGGCGAAGTAAGGCTGCTCTAACGGTTATCCAACTCGAAGGCCCCGATATCGCAGCCGTCACCACCCGGCGCATCGGGAACGGAGGAATAATTGTAAGGCCGGCTATGGCCACGCTGGTCGGTGCGAATCCCAAAACTTTTGCCCTGGTCAATCGCCGGGCTACCGGGCAGCAACGCGTGCGTAAGAGTGGGGCCGCCATTCATTTGCAGCAGGCCGAGGAGCGGATCAATCGGTGTGGCGATGCTGCCAGCTTGATCGGCATTGACGCCGTTGACAAATCCGGCGCTGCCATCGGCCACGCTAATCAGATTGTATCCTTGCGAAGTGAAATCACCGCCAACATCAAAACCAAGGCCGGCAGCACCAGAAGGTCCTATTTGTTCCGTTGGCGTATTCGGTGTTCCTGGTGTTTGAAAAAATGAAGAGACTGTATTTGTCCCGCCCGCTCCACCAACATTAATCAAATTCAGCGCAATCAATGTGTTGCGCACAGTAACATTTGTGCTGCTTGTTCCGTTCAAAATACCGCCACCGTCGCCGCCTTGCCCACCCGAAGCTGCGGAAGCATGAAGAAAACTACCACCATTGCCGCCTTTGCCACCAGTTCCAGTCTGATTCAACGCGATTGTGCATGAGGTCAAATCCAACGACCCTGAGTAAAACCCAAACTGATTGTTCACAATGATGAATATCGAGCCTGCATTGTAAATGCCTCCACCGCTACCCCCACCACCGCCAGCAGCGCCGCCGCCGAAAAATCCGTTACCGCCCGCACCGCCATCACCGCATGAATTACCACTGATTGTGGACGTGTTCAGACTCAATTTCCCCGCATTATAAATGCCCGCTCCATTACCCCCCATGCCAGCATTGCCGCCCGCTCCAAAACTACCTCCGCTGCCACCGTTACCGTTGATATTGTCATAAACGGCGGAAAAATTGAGCTGCATTTGCCCGACATTATAGACGCCCGCACCGCTGCCGCCATTTCCACCAAAGCCACCGGGCGAACCAGTCGTCGCGATACCCGGATTCCCGCCGCTGCTTCCTGAACCATCAACATTTGCGCTGATAACACATTGGCTCAAAACCATTGTTCCAGAATTGAAAATGCCGCCTCCATTTCCACCAAAGCCACCGAAGCCAAATG
Organism: Limisphaerales bacterium; assembly: GCA_003152145.1. The sequence goes on along the minus strand of PLZL01000072.1, from coordinate 1,308 downwards.
CGTTTCCACCAGGACCGCC
>PLZL01000072.1:0-1236 GCA_003152145.1 Limisphaerales bacterium | reverse complement strand
CTCGAGTTGTTCGTGATAACGCAGTTTTTTAAAGTCAGTATGCCAGCATTGCCGATTGCCCCGCCGTCTTCGGCCTCTCTGGTCGGCGAATAGAAGCTGCCAAATTCGGCTTGTGGCGCAGTGCCACCGGTGATGGTGATATTTTCAAGCGTCAGTCGAGCGTGCGGCAAAATTTGAAACACCCGGTCACCTAATCCGGTCGCGTCAATCGTCACACTATTTGTCGCACCAATGATGGTCAAAGAGCCTCGTGTGACATCCAAATCACCCGTGCGCGCCCCGTCCTCGTTCGCGCCGGAGAGCGTCAGATGAAAGACCGGCTGTTGGTTGTTCCGCCGGCTGGATTGCCGGCCAAGCATAATGGTATTATTGCCGCCAATTCGGTTCGCATCAATGACAGCCCCGCGCAGGCTGGTTATTTTGGCGGTGTCATTTGTATCAGTGACGACATAAATGCGCCCCTGTGCCTGCAGGTTGAATAAGAGCGGGACAAACAAGGCGGCCATGAAAGGAAGCGGCCGGCTATCGAAAAGGATTTTCATAACAACCGCTGTCACATCTACAAAATATTATAAACTGTGTCAATGATGCAAATGGAACCGTTGCTTTTCTTGGGCAGCCACGGCAATTCCATCCTTGCACTTCGCCGCACGATGATAACGCTCGTGCCGCAATTTGCCACCGACCGCATGGTCATGGAACACACGGAGAATTATTATCTGGCGAAATGAGGCCGGAGCGCGGGAAATATGCCGTCGGAAGGATTTCCCTTATTGCTTCAATCGGAAAAAGAGGTTTCCCGTGGGCGGCAATGCAAGATTCCTCGAACAAAGGCGCAAGCAAACCAAGGCGGTTTTTTCTTCTGCGCCATTTGCTCTGGATTTTCGCATTGAAGAGCAGAAAGTAATGCCGTCAGCACATGACATATCCTCCTGATCGCGAAGTGGCCGTTTTTAGCGATGCCCGGCGGTTGCCGTCCGGGGAGCGCGCCGCCTTTCTTGACAAAGCGTGCGTCGGCGACGCCGCCCTGCGCCGTCGCGTCGAAGAACTTCTTCTGGCCAGCGATGAAGCCGGCAACTTTCTCGAAAGCCCGGCAGCCGTTGCGCCAGGTGGAACCATCCGTGGGCCGGCCATGCCCGCCGAGAAACCCGGCGACAAGATCGGCCGTTACAAACTGCTCCAACAAATCGGTGAAGGCGGTTGCGGTGTGGTTTATATGGCCGAGCAGGAGGAACC
>PLZL01000254.1 GCA_003152145.1 Limisphaerales bacterium | reverse complement strand
AAGAAGGACGACAAGACGCTGATGAAGCCCTACGACACTCTTTCCGATGACGACATCAAGGCCGTCATCGCCTACATGCGGACGTTCAAGAAGTAATTGTCCGTGCGAAGACGGAATTGACCCGTGGCGTTGTAGCCGGGAGGCGCACAGGAAGCTGGTGCAATCAACCGCCGTCCAGCCTATCCTCTAATTAGGTGCGTCTTCATGTCCATGGTGTTCGACGATTAAAAATACGCCGCACATACATGAAAATTCCGCTGCCAAATAAAAACAGCCATGACGGCGACGGCTCAGGCACCGACATCGAATACACAGCTTCAATTATGTGGTTTCCGGCGATAAGCGTATTAAGATTCTCCCAATCGCCGGCGGTCCCAATGGGATTCTGAAGGCTTAACCGACCAGCCGTTGAGTTTTCGATCACCCACGATTGGCCCGGCCCGCGGTTGGAGGAATCGATACCGATGACAGGGGAAGAANNTTGGATCAGCAATGGTTGCATATCCGACGGATTGCCGTCGCCATTGGGATCGGAATAAAGGGCGACAGTGGGATGCGCACCAGCCGAAAGAGGATCCCAAAGCACGCCGATCGCCGTAATCGAGACGGATGAACCACCGGTGTCAAAATGGTTGAGCGCCAGCGCGTCCCCGGAGGGTTCTCCGCCAAAGGCCCCAGGCGAGACGCCGTAGGTGAAAAGATGGCTTTGGCTTCGCGCGAGACCGGAACAAAGCACTGTGGCCAGAACAACAACCATGCACTTCAGAGCGCGCGCACCCTTACATTTCAGGCTGTAAAGAAACAGCGCCGTTGTCTTTAAGGTAGCATGGTATTCGAGCTTTAGGTGTGGATTTATTAGTGTTGTTTTCATAAAACTAGAGGATTGGAGTTGGTAGTTATGAATGGGTTTTCATAATATTCTATTTGACAGTATAGCACATAAAAGCTCACGCGCTCTCGTGGCCGAACAGATAATGGACCGCCAGGTATTCAGCTATTCAGCCCGTCCTGTTTCACGCAGGAATTATAATTTAGGCTGAACCGGCTATCAAGCAAATTATATCATTAATTATAAGCTTCGATCCGGTCTAAGCAAAGTCGGCGCGTTGCCTACGTCACTTGATTTTCTCCACCTGAATCTTCGCGGGGTCGCTGACGCCGAGCTGGAGCAGGACGGCGTTGGTGTAAATTTCCAGATGCGGCGTGAACTCCGGCGCTTTCGCGGCGCGGCGTTCGCGGTCCAGTTCCCGGACGGCCAGGGTGTCGAGCGCGATGGGGTCGCGGCTGAACCAGAGCTGGTCCGGCACGGACGAGTAATGCAGCAGGCCGCGCTCGCCGCCTTCATACTGACCGATGAGCGCGTCGGTGATGTTCAGGACGACGCGGTCGCCGAGCGCGGGCAGGGCGTAAATTTCCGGCACGGCGACGGCGAGCCGGCCCGGGCCGCCCTCAAACCGAAAGGTGTTGTCCACGCTGGCCATCGCCAGGCTGTAAAGATGGCCGTAAACGCCGATGTCATTGTCGTTGAGCAGCGGCGCGACGCTGATGATTTTGGTGATCTGCCGGCTGACCAGTTCGGAGACGAACGATTTGCGCCCGATTCCTTCGCCTTTTTTGCCGAATTCAAAATCGCCCCAGACCAGATTGCCGATGGTTGCAGTGTCGGGGTTGTAAAAATTCGTCGGGTCATAGCCGGATTCTGCCGCGCCGGACGCGCGCACACCAAGTTGCGCGGCGAGCCGGGAAAATCCCGAGGCGCGCAAATCGTCCGCGTGCTTGTCCCAGATGACGATGTGATTCGCCGGCACGCCCGCGTCGAGCAGTCCATGAACCAGCGCCGCCACGACCGCCGGGCGCGTGCCGCTGATTTCGCCGGGTTCGGCACAAACCTTGATGCCGACGACATCCTGCGTGGAGACGAGGCTCTGCCACGCTTCGGCGACTTTTGCCTTGCCCGTGAAATTTGTGAGGCCGCGGTTGACCATGTCCTGGACGATGGCGGCGTCCGGCTGGAAATCGGTAACGGCATCCGGATTCTCGACGATGACGACGCGCGTAGGCGCGTTGGTGGGACGCAGCGAATAAAGTTCGGCAGCTTGAATGGACAAGTTGGAGATGCAAAATGCCATCAAAACAAAGGCGTGATGCAACCAAGGCGTCATAATCCTAATCGTCGTCTTAATCTTAATCCGCTCCTTCGAGTGATTACGATCAAGAGCGGGATTAAGATTACGACAAAACCCAACTTGTGCGTTTCTTGACACTTCAGGGCGTGGATGATAACACCAGCGCCGATGCTGGCCATAAAAAATGGGCGGAACGAGGATGGAGGATGGAAGATGGAGAATGGAATTTTTGCGCGGCGCGGCGTTTTCCATCTGCCATCTGCCATCTGCCAACTTCGTTTTTTGCTTTTCCTGGCGCTCGCCGTTTTCATTTCCGGCTGCGCGCCGCCGGGACCGCGCGCGCTGCTCGCCGGGAAAAAACTTCTGGAGCGCGGCGATTACGCCGGCGCGGTCGCGCAATTGAAGACCGCCACGACGCTGCTGGCCACGAACGCGCCGGCATGGAATTATTATGGTGTCGCGCTGCAACACGCCGGGCAGCCGGCGGACGCGGTGCTGGCGTATCAAGACGCGCTGAAGTTCGACCGCGATCTGGTGGAGGCGCATTACAATCTCGGCTGCCTCTGGCTGGAGCAGAACAAGCCCGACGCGGCCCGGACGGAGTTCACGGCCTACACGCTCCGGCGCAACAACGCGCCGGAAGGCTGGCTCAAACTCGGCGCGGCGCAACTCAAGCTGCACGACGTCCTCCCGGCGGAAAAGAGTTTCAGCACCGCGCTGTCCCTCAATCAAAACAACGCCGAGGCGTTGAACGGCCTCGGCCTGGCTCGCGTGGAGGGCGGCCGTCCGCAGGATGCCGCGAAATTTTTCTCCGCCGCCATTGTGGCGCATCCTGATTACGCTCCCGCGCTGCTGAACCTCGCGACGGTGGACCGGCAGTATTTGCGCGACGACGCGCAGGCGCTGAAGAATTACCGCGCGTATCTGGCGCTCTCACCGCGCCCGGCGGATTGGGACGCCGTCAACGATCTGGTCAAAGGCCTGGAACAACCGCCGATGGTTGCGGCGGTGAAAGCGCCACCGGCAAGGGAAAATGAAACGGCCAATCCCGCGAAGCCAAATGCGGGCGAAACGAAACCTCCGGCGAACGCCGCCGCTCATCCGTCTTTGCCGCCGAAGATGCAGCAGGGTGGAAGAAACGCTTCCGCGCCGCCACGTCCGGGGACGGCGACAGTCGTGACCGTTCAGCCGGAGTCGGCGATTGTGGCGACACCCAATGCATCCGTGCCGGAGACGCCCGTGCAACCAGCCACGGCCAGGAAACCGGGCGTGTTGCACCGGCCCAATCCGGCGCACTTGTTCGTTTCTCCCCGAGCGTCGCAAAATTACACGGAGACCGGCGTTACGCCGCTGCCGTCGGCCGGCACGGCGGCGGGACAGCCGGAGAGTGAGCCGGTGGTTGCCGCGCCGAAGCCGGTCAAAATTGTGCCACCCGCGCCGCCGGCGTTCCCGCGCTACTTGTATCTCTCGCCGCCCGCGCCGAAGGCGGGCGACCGGAAGGCGGCGACCCGCGCGTTCGACGACGCGCAGAAATTCGAGAAAAAGCCGGATTTGACGCAGGCCATGACCTCGTATCGCAAGGCGGCGGAACTGGACCCAGCCTGGTTTGAGGCGCAATACAATTATGCCGTGCTGGCCTATCAGCTTCGCGATTTCAACCATTCGCTGCCCGCCTCCGAAATGGCGCTGGCCCTCCAGCCGGACTCGGCGGACGCGCGCTACAATTTCGCGCTGGCGCTGAAGTCGGCGGGCTACGCTACCGACGCGGTGAACGAGCTGAAGAAAATCGTGGCGGCGAACCCGGACGAGGCGCGGGCGCAACTGGCGCTGGGCAATCTTTACGCCGAGCAGATGCGCGACCCGGCGCGGGCGCGGCAGCACTATTTGAAATGGCTGGAGCTGGACCCGCAAAATCCGCAGGCGACGAACATCCGCTTCTGGCTCTCCGCCAATCCGCCGTGACGGCCTTGACGCCGATTGGCCGGCAAATCCAGTCGCGTGAATTTTCAAGGGGACGGCGAATGATTCTCCTTCTCCGTGGTGAGAAGGCCGGGAGTTGTTCCAGATTGTCGCCGCAATAAACGACGCGGGTGTCGAGGAGGGAGGAAGAACATAGGACAGGCCTCCCGCTTGTCTCACTCTTTCTTGATTTTGGAGATAGGCTGGAAGCCTTTCCTACGTTGGCGGGGGCCTTCTTTGCCATGCGGCGAGTGCGAACGGGAATCCGGCAGCGTCAATTCCGCCGTTCATCGACGGCGGCCTCGCCTTGATTTGGCGGGCAGCCAATCGGTAAAAATTTTAGCTGGCATTCCAGAGCGGAGGTCGTAATCTCGCCCGCATGATTGCCGCCGCAGCCGCCGCCCCGCCAGCCACGAATGGCCTGCCATTCAACTGGTTTGACATGACCGTGGTGGTGGTGCTGGGGTTCGGCCTTTTTCGCGGCCGGCGGAACGGCATGGCCAAGGAGTTTTTGCCGTTGCTGCAATGGCTCGTGATGGTGCCGGTGTGCGGGCTGGGTTATACAATGCTGGCCGGGGTGCTGGCTGGCTTCATCCCTGACAAATTATGGAACTGCCTTGTGGCGTATCTGGCGCTGGCGCTGGCGGTGTTCATTGTCTTTACAATTCTCAAGCAGCAGTTCGACGAGAAGCTGGTCAAGAGCAATTTTTTCAAGGGCGGCGAATATTATCTGGGCATGCTGTCGGCGGTGGTCCGGTATGCATGCGTGATGCTGTTCGTGCTGGCGCTGCTGAACGCGCCGGTTTACACGCAGGCGGAGATCACGCAACAGAGCGCTTATGATCAGAAAAACTTTGGCGGCGGGTTGTTTGAAGGCAATTATTTCCCGCACCTGTTCCAGGTTCAAGCCGCGGTCTTTAAGGAATCCTTCCTCGGCCCGCGCATCAAAGATAATGCCGGCATGTTGCTGATCAACACCAGTCAGCCCGGCGCCGGTGGCGCGCAGCCACCCAAGAAGCAGCCGGTGATAAAGATCGGCTATTAACAACCGGCGCACCGCGCCTCCAAACGCGCATGGCCGGCATCTCTCCCACAACCCTCGAACGCATCCGCGCCGCCAGCGACATCGTGGAGGTCATCGGCTCATATCTGCCGCTGAAAAAGGCGGGCGCTAACTTCACCGCGCTCTGCCCGTTTCACAAGGAAAAGACGCCGAGCTTCAATGTCAATGCGCACCGGCAGATCTTCCACTGCTTCGGCTGCCACAAGGGCGGTGACGTGTTTACGTTCGTCAAGGAATACGAAAACATCGGCTTCGTGGATGCCGTGCGCCGGCTGGCCGAGCGCGCGAAAATTCCGCTCGAATTCGATTCCAGCCCCGGCGAACAACAATCCCGCCATCTCAAGGACCAGTTGCTCCAAATCCACGACCAAATCGCGCAACGCTGGCAGAACACGCTGGCCAACGAAGCCGCCGGACAACTGGCGCGTGACTATTTAAAAAAGCGCGGCGTCTCCGCCGAGGCGGTAAAATTGTTCCGGCTCGGCGCCGCGCCGGAAGCGTGGGACGACACGGTGAATTGGGCGCGGAGCAAGAATTACGAACTCGCGCTGGTCGAAAAGGCCGGACTCATAATTCAAAAATCGGGGACCGCATCCGCCCCGGGTGCAGCAATTGACGCCCTGTCAACCGCAAAGGCCGACAACGAAGCTTTGTCGGCAACACGCGGGGGTGCGCGTGCTCCCCAGCGAAATTTTTACGACCGCTTTCGCGGACGGCTGATGTTCCCCATTTGCGACGAGCAGGGCAGGGTGATCGGCTTCAGCGGACGCGTCTTGTCCGGCGACGAAAAAACGGCCAAGTATGTCAACTCGCCCGAGACGCCGATTTTTACCAAGAGCAAGGTCTTCTTCGGCCTCGATAAATCCAAGCGCGCGATTCTAGATACCGGTTTTGCCATCGTTTGTGAAGGGCAGCTTGATTTGATCGCCTGCTTTATGGCCGGCGTGCAGAACGTCGTCGCGCCGCAAGGCACGGCTTTCACCGACCAGCACTCGCGCATCATCAAGCGCTACGTTGACGAAGTTGTCTTGTGTTTCGATTCCGACGAAGCCGGGCAAAATGCCGCTGTCCGTTCGCTGGACCATCTGCTCGCGTCCGGTCTCGCCGTGCGTGTCGCCATCGTGCCAGCGCCGCACGACCCGGACAGTTTCATCAAGGCCAACGGCGGCGAAGCTTTCCGCAAGCTGGTGGAAAGCGCTGAAGGATTTTTTGATTATCTTCTAAACCGGCTTTGCAAGCTCCACGACGCGGACAGCGACAAAGGCCGGCTTGCCATTTTGCGCGCCATGGCCGAGGCCGTTCACAAGACAGGCAACGTCGTATTGGTTGACACTTACGCGCAAAAAACCGCGCTGCGCCTGGGTGTTTCGCCGGAGGCCATGCGCGCCGAGTTCAAAAAAGTTCCAGCGGCCCAAACCACGCCGGTGACAGACGAGGACGAATCGTTTAAGTCCGCTGAAACAGTCGAAGTGCCAAATCCGTCCAATGAAGAATTTTGGTTGTTAGAAATCATATTTTCAAACGAGGAACTTGTTCCTTTGGCCATAAGCCGGTTAAACCTTGATTGGATCAATGACAAGTCAACCAAGAAAATATTGGAATTACGTTTTGCTGAAGAAACGAACAAACAGTGGAAAGATATTCCTTCATTACTGGATAAACTTAACGATGACGAAAAACAACTTCTTTCAAATACTGTTATTCGGGGACGTAAAATTCCACAAGCATCGAAGCAATTGGACGATATTATCAAAAAACTTGAATTGCATCATTCAAGAAAGCTGGGAGAAAAAATAGGCGATATGACTGGAGAATTAGTGGAAACCAAGCGCGGATTATTGAAAAGTATCGCAGCAGCGGAAAAACAAATCGCTCAATTAGAATCAGAGTTGTCTAAATCCTTTTATTCTGAAATTGAAAGAAACGAATCGGGACTTAAAAAGCAAAGTATTCGTATCCAAAAACAACTTTCAATCATGCGAGACAAGCTTTCAAAGATGAATTAAAAAGGCGCAATCCGATTCGGACTGCGCCTTTTTCTTCAGCGGCAAATTACTTCGCGCCCTGGTCAATCCACGCGCGGATGAGGCCGATTTGTTCCGGCGTGAGAGGCTTGATGCCGGCCCGGTTATTCAATGGTGGCATCCAAGTATCATGGTCGGCGGTCAAATGCGCGACGGCCTTGACGATGAAGCTGTTGGCGCTGTCGGCGGAGGTGAGGATCTTTCCGTCCTTACCGCCCTTGAGCGCGTTTTCAAGGCTGTCCAGCTTGAGCCGGGCCTTGGGCTTGTCGCCGCTGTGGCATTTCGCACAGGAGGCGTCGAGAATGGTCTTGATGTCGGTGGCGTAGGTCACGCCTTGTTTGGTCGAAGCCGGCGGCAGTGTGCCTGCGGCGTCTTGGGCGGCGGCGGTAATGGCCAGCCCGAGTGTTGCGGTCAGTGCGACGGCGGTCAGTTTGATGGTATTGGTCATTTTCATTGATTTGTTTGTGCTAATTCGGCAAACAATTTGCACTTAAGACGCCCGGCTTGTCAAAAGGTTTCTGAAAAAATTGCAACACACCGGCTTGCGGGCAGCCGGCTGTTTGGCTAAACCCTTGCGCGTGAACACTGAAAGTCTTTCCGATGCCGTGCTGGTGGTGCTGGGCCACGGCACGGAATTGAACGAGAATTCCGCCGTGCCGGTTTTCCAGCACGCGGCGGAATTGCGCCGCCGNNGCCAGAAAATTTTTTATTGCCCACCCGTCGGCTCGCACGACAGCATGACCAAGGTTGTTTTGTCGCGCGCCGAAGAAGTTGTGAAAAAGTATCCATTTCCCCGCGCGCCAAAGCCGCGGGATATCACGCTGTTCATCGCCGGCCACGGCACAGACAAGAATGAAAACTCGCGCCGGGCCATCGAACGGCAGGTGGAGTTGATCCAGGCGATGAAAATTTATGCCTCGGTCCGCGCGATTTTTCTCGAAGAAGGCCCGCACATTGATGAATGTTATTCGCTCGCGCAAACAAAAAACATGATCGTCGTTCCGTTTTTCATCAGCGACGGCCTGCACACGCAGGAGGACATTCCGGTCTTGCTCGGCGAGGCGAAACGGACAGTCGAACAACGCCTTGCCGCCGGCCATCCGGCGTGGCGCAATCCGACCGAAAAAAACGGCAGGCTGGTCTGGTATTCGCCCGCCGTCGGCACGGAACCGCACATGGCCGATGTGATTTTGGAGCGCGTGCGCGAAGCCGCGAAACGAATTTGATTTATGAAAAAGCTGCGATTTGGATTTTTGAGCACGGCCAATATCGGCCGGAAAAACTGGAAGGCGGTTTACCACAGCGGCAATTCCATTGTGACCGCCGTTGCCAGCCGCGATTTGGAACGCAGCCGCAAATTTATCCGGGAATGTCAGGCGGAAACGTCTTTTGAAACGCCGCCAGTGGCACTCGGCAGCTATGAGGAATTGCTCGCTTCAAAAAATGTGGACGCCATTTACTTTCCGCTGCCTACCGGCCTGCGTCGAGAATGGGTCGTGCGCGCGGCGGAGGCCGGCAAGCATGTCTTCTGCGAAAAACCGTGCGCTGTCAGCGCGGCCGAACTGGCAGAGATGATTTCCGTCTGCAGGAAGAACCGCGTGCAATTCATGGATGGTGTCATGTTCATGCACAGTCCCAGACTCGCCCGCGTTCGCGACATACTGGACGACGACAAAAGCGTAGGCGAAATCCGGCGCATTTCTTCCGCCTTCAGTTTTTATGCCGGCGGGTTTTTTTTCCATGACAACATCCGTGTAGACGGCCGGCTTGAACCGTTTGGCTGCCTCGGCGACCTCGGCTGGTATTGCATCCGTTTTGCGCTCTGGACAATGAACTGGGAAATGCCGTTCACAGTTTCCGGCAAAATTCTTTGCCAATCCGCCCAATTGAGAAATCGTCCGTCGGCCCCGCTTGAATATTCCGCCGAATTGATTTTTGGACAAAACATTTCTGCCGGATTTTATTGTTCGTTCCTGGCCGGCTTCCAGCAATGGGTTCATGTCAGCGGGCAAAAGGGCTGGTTACTGCTGCCGGATTTTGTGCATCCGTTCGACAGCTACCGGCCTGCATTTGAAGTCAACCGCCGTGAAGTCCGCGTTGGTTCCGGCCCGAAATGCCCGCCGGGGGTTGACCCGATGGGGCAAGGTCATCCGACGGCTCAAGACACACGGATGATACGCAATTTCGCGGACCAGATTTCTTCCGGCAAACTCAACGCCGAATGGCCCATGTGGGCGCTGAAAACGCAAAAGGTTTTGGACGCCTGTTTCGAATCGGCAAAACAAAACGCGCCGGTGAATCTCGCCCGATGATTGAGTGGTGGCAGATCGGCCTGTTGTTTGCGACCGGGCTGGTGGCTGGCTTCGTGGACACGCTGGCCGGCGGCGGAGGACTGCTGACCTTGCCGGTTTTACTGAATCTTTGTCCCGACCCGATAATCGCCCTCGGCACGAACAAGCTTCAAGCCTCGTTTGGTTCCACCAGCGCCACGGTTCACTTTGCCCGGGCTGGTGCGTTGAGTGCGCGGGACTGTTTCCGCGCCGGTCTGCTCGCGTTTCTCGGTTCGCTGGCCGGCTCTGTTATGGTGCAGCAGTTCGATCCGCACCGGCTGAAGCAGATCGTTCCCGTGCTGCTGCTCGCCGTTGCGGTTTTTGTCTGGTTGCGTCCGCGAATTGGCGAGAAGGACATTCATCCGCGCATCTCGCGGATCAAATTCGATTTCATTTTTGCGCTGGGCATCGGTTTTTATGACGGACTTCTCGGCCCCGGCACGGGAACTTTTCTGGCGCTGGCCTTCATGCTCGGTCTGGGTTTCAATCTGGCGAAGGCGACGGCCAACACCAAGGCGCTCAACTGCGCCAGCAACCTCGCGGCGCTCCTCGCTTTCCTGCTCGCGCGAAAAGTCTGGTTCGCAGCTGGCATCGCGATGGGTTGCGGCCAGTGGCTCGGCGCACGACTCGGCAGCCGCATGGTCCTGACCCGGGGCACCAAATTCATCCGGCCTGTCTTCCTCACGATGGTTGTTCTCATCACACTCAAGATGATTTGGGATATGTGGCTGAAGCCGTTTTTCTGAAGCACTGAAATCGTGGTGCCAGGAACGATTCCGTTTCTTGGGTGTTGCCTCTGTCTCCAAACTGCATTTCCATCTTTCATCCACCGTCTTCCATCCGGTATGCTTCGCGTGTGCGGTTTCGAAAAATTACCATCATCGGCGTCGGCCTGCTCGGCGGTTCCATCGGACTGGCTGCCAGACGCCGCAATCTGGCGCATGAAATCGCGGGCTTCGTCCGCCGTCCGGTGAGTTTAAGGGATTGCGAGAAAGCCGGCGCGGTGGATTACGCCACAACGGATCTGCTCGCAGCGGTTTCCAACGCCGACCTCGTCATTCTCTGCACGCCGCTTTCACAAATGCGGCCGCGCGTTATCGAGATGCTGCCGGCGTTGAAGCGCGGCGCGATTATCACCGACGTTGGCAGCGTGAAGGCCGGCGTCGTGCGTGAGTTGGAATCGCTCGTCCAAAAACCCGGCGCGCATTTTGTCGGCAGCCATCCGATGGCCGGCGCGGAAAAAACCGGCGTGCTGGCGGCGGGTGCGGATTTGTTCGTGAACGCCGTTTGCGTCGTGACGCCGACGAAACGGTCGAGCGTGGCGGCCGTTCGCAAAGTGGAAGAATTTTGGAAATCGCTCGGCGCGCGGACGTTGCAGCTTGCGCCGGAACAGCACGATGCGCTTGTCAGCCGCTCCAGTCATTTGCCGCATATCGTGGCCGCGGCGCTGGCGAATCTGGTTTTGGCTCCGGCGCAGCCTGAATTTCAATCCGCCGTGTGCGCGAACGGTTTTCGCGACACGACACGCATCGCATCCGGGTCGCCCGAAATGTGGCGCGACATCGCGCTGACCAACCGCAAAAATCTTTCACGATCGGTGGACGCCTTCATTTCCGAGCTGCAAAAATTCCAGCGCGTTTTGAAGGCGGGCAACACGAAGGCCGTTTCAAGATTTTTTGAAATCGCAAAAGCGCGGCGCGACAACTGGTGCGCGAAGGGTGTTTCAACTTCATCAGAATGAATCAACGAGAGATGAACACGGATAAACACGGATGCGAAATATGTTTTGGAGCGCGGCTCTGTGAGCCGCCGCACCGCCGCGCCGGTTTTGACTTTGGAATTGTTGCGAGTCACAGGCCCGAGTTCCGTAATCCGTGTCCATCCGTGTCCATCCGTGGTTAAAATGGCTTTACCCGACCTCATCGAAATNNCGCGCTCTCCGAAGGCGAAAAATTTTTGCAGGGCGCGCTCTGGAGCGAGGACACGCAGGAGATGACCGTGGCGCTCCGGAAACTGGGGTTTCAAATCAAGATTGAGCCTGACCCGGACGAATTTTGCAACCGCACCATCACGGTCAGGGGACTTGGCGGGAAAATTCCCAACGCGGGCACGGCTGAGAAGCCGCTGGAACTGTTCGTCGGCAACGGGGGCACGGTGGCGCGCTTTTTGGCGGCGTTTGTTTGTCTGGGCCAGGGCGTTTATCGTTTGAGCGGCGTGCCGCGAATGCACGAGCGTCCGCAGGCCCCGCTGTTTCAAGCCTTGCGCGCGCTGGGCTACCAGATTGATTCGCCGAATGACCGGTTGCCCGCCGTGATTCACGGGACCGGTCCGCAGGCGGGCAAATGCAGGGTGAGCATCGAGGAAAGTTCGCAGTTCGCGAGCGCATTGCTGATGTGCTCGGTCATCGCCGGCTGGCAGGTCGAGATTGTCGGGGAAAACACGGAGGAGTCGCCGTATGTCCTTATGACCCGCGAAATGTATTCCTATTTTTACTGGAGCCGGAAGGACAGCCCGCATCCGGAATATGGGATCAAGGATTGCACCTACCCGATTGACCCCGATTCTTCCAGCGGCAGTTATTTCTGGGCGGCGGGGTGGATTGCGGGCAATCCCGCTCCCAATGAGCCGAACCCGGTCGCCGTGGCGCGCTGGCCGATTTTTGGGGCAGGCTTTCAAATTGACACGAAGTTTGCCAATTACCGGGTCCTGCCGGAAAAAATTTCCCGGCAAACCGATCTCGGCGACAGCATCATGACTGCCATCGTGATTGCGCCATTTGCCGATCATCCCGTGAGATTTACGGATCTGGGCCGGCTGCGTTTGCAGGAATGCGAGCGCGTCGCCGCGTTGCGGACGGAATTGACCAAATGCGGCGCGAAAGTGGTTGAGGAAGGCGACATGCTGACGGTCTGGCCGTCGCCGCTTCACGGCACGGAGGTTGAAACTTGCAACGACCATCGTCTGGCGATGTGTTTTGCAGTTTTGGGGTTGAAAATTCCCGGCATCAAAATCAAAAACCCGGCGTGCGTGAAAAAAACTTTCCCGAATTTTTTCCAGAAACTCGCCGCGCCGCCGCCCCAGGGCCTGGGCGCGACGATTTGGGAAATCAAGAACGACCGGCGGGCGCGCAAGTTGAGCGGCGGAGATTTATTTGCGGATTGATTCGCGTGGCTGCGTTCGGCAGAACGCGGCCGGTTTTTGAAAGTATTGACTGCGCTCTGCCGAGCCGCAGCTACGAAAAAATGAAACATCCGATTGTCATTGCGATTGACGGCACGAGCGCGAGCGGCAAGAGCACAAACGCGAAACTTGTCGCCAAGGCGCTCGGCTACATTTATGTGGACACCGGCTCGATGTATCGCACGCTAGCTTGGCATTGCCTGAAAAACCGGATTGATGTGCATGACGCCAAAGCCGTCCTCGCCGCGTGCCGCAAATGGAAAACGAAACTGGAATGCGTGGACGGGAAGGTGCGCCTGGTCGTGGGCGGCTATTATCCCGAAAAAGAAATCCGCACGGCGGAAACCAGCGCCGCCGTGCCGCATGTCGCCGCCGTGCCAAAGGTGCGCGAGTGGATGGTCAAACGCCAGCGCGAGTGCCTCGAATTCGGCAATCTGGTCATGGAAGGCCGCGATATCGGCACGAANNGCCGTTGCGCCGCTGATGATTCCGCTCGGCGCGAAAATCATCAATAATTCAAACCTGACCTCCGAGCAGACGAGCACGATGCTTCTGGAAGAAATTCGTAAGAGGCTGGCGCATGAGAAATGACTAATTCCTAAACCATAATGACGAAAGAATCCCGAAGCTCGAAAAAGCAGCCTGGCCGGTATGTTGGTTATTTGGTCATTTGGAAATTCTTTAGTCATTCG
>PLZL01000313.1:1747-4555 GCA_003152145.1 Limisphaerales bacterium | reverse complement strand
TTGTAGGTTTTTTTGACGTCGAGTCTTGTGCTCATAGTTGAAAAGTCATTTCTTTTTTACCGGCCAGAAAAATTGCGCCACGCCAAGAATCACGAGGACGATGCCGCCGGCGTAGAAATACGTCGCGCGATCGGTAGGCGCACCGGTGAAAATTTCCTTCACCTGCGACCCGAATGAATCCGCGATTTTGTGAGCCCGAACGAGCAGGAACACGCCGAGGGCTACGCAGATGATTCCAGTTGTTTTTTGCATAAGATTTATTTCGTTGTTATTCGAAAATACGCCGTCTTCGCGACCTTATTTTAGCCGAGGCCGAGTTGCTTGCGAACTTCGTCGGTAGTGAAAGTCGGCTTGCCTTTGTTGCGGGCGCGGGCTTCAGGCAGGTTGAGGTAATCGTTCAAATCTTCCACTTGCTCGCGCAGCGAACCGATTTGTTTGAGGACGTTTTGCCGACGTCGTTTCATTTTTTTCCGTGCTTGCCGCGTTTTTCCAGCCAGCGCGCAAAGGATGGCTGGCTTTCGCCAGACGGTTTGCCCAGCACCAGTCCTTCAACGCTGATGTCCTCGTCCAAGTCTGGCCAGTGAATGCCTTCGCCGCGACCGATGAAGCGCCAGTGGTTGCGTTCCTTGGCCGTGCCATGCAGCAGGCGCGGAAACCACGCGAGCGGCGCGGTGATCGTGCGCCCGTCGGATAATTCCACGGACAACGTGTCGGCGGTCACGCGCACGTCTTCGCCTGCCGCCAGCCGGGGTTCATCGAGCAAAGTATTCATTCCATTCTCGCAATAGTTCTTCGCGGTTCTTTTCAATCAACCGCTGAATTCGATTGAGTTCAACACTACCAAACCCGCCGCTCTTTTGCAACCGCACCGGGTCGAGCCAGAACTTGGCGTTGCTCCGGTCGCGCTCGACGTGAATATGCGGCGGCTCGCCACGGTCGCCCGCGTAAAAGAAAAAACGATACGGCCCGATCTGTAAAACCGTTGGCATTTTTCAATCCAGCCGGCAATACGCCGCAAGCCCTTGCACGCCGCCCTCACGGCCAAAACCGCTTTCCTTGTAGCCGCCGAACGGACTCGTCGGGTCGAACTTGTTGTAGGTGTTCGCCCAGACGACGCCGGCGCGCAGCTTGTTGACGATCTTGAAAATTTTGCTGCCCTTGTCCGTCCAGACGCCGGCGCTCAAACCGTAGGGCGTGTTGTTTGCGCGCTCGACGGCTTCCTCCGGCGTGCGGAACGTCATCACTGCCAACACCGGCCCGAAAATCTCCTCCTGCGCCACGCGATGCGAGGCCGTGACGCCGGTGAGAAACGTCGGCGGATACCAGTAGCCGCGTTCCGGCAATTTGCAGACCGGTTGCACGACCTCCGCGCCTTCGTCCACGCCGCTCTGAACGAGTTCGCGGATTTTTTCGAGCTGCGGTTTGTTGTTGATCGCGCCGATGTCGGTGTTTTTGTCGAGCGGATTGCCGATGCGCAGCGTCTGGATGCGGTCGCGCAATTTTCGGACGACCTGTGGGAAAATGTTTTCCTGCACGAGCAGCCGCGAACCGGCGCAGCAAACGTGGCCCATGTTGAAATAAATGCCGGCGACGATGCCCTCGATGGCCTGGTTAATCGGCGCGTCGTCGAAAACGATGTTCGCCGCCTTGCCGCCGAGTTCGAGCGTGATGCGCTTGCCCGAACCCACGATCATCGCGGCCAGTTGCTTGCCGATTTCCGTCGAGCCGGTGAACGCGATTTTGTTCACGTCCGGATGCTTGACGATGGCCGTGCCGGTATCGCCCGTGCCGGTGACGACGTTGACCACGCCTTCGGGCAATTCCGCCTCCTGGAAAATCTGCGCCAGCCGCAGCAGGGTGAGGCTGGTGGTTTTGGACGGCTTGATCACCACGGTGTTCCCGCAGGCAATCGCCGGCGCAATCTTCCACGCCGCCATCAGCAGCGGAAAATTCCACGGAATAATCTGGCCGGCCACGCCCAGCGGACGCGGCGTGCGGCCGGGAAAGGCGTATGGCAACTTGTCCGCCCAGCCCGCGTGGTAAAAAAAGTGCGCGGCAACGATGGGCAAATCCACGTCGCGCGTTTCCTTGATGGGCTTGCCGCCGTCCATGCTTTCGAGCACGGCGAGTTCGCGCGACTTTTCCTGGATGATGCGCGCGATGCGATAAAGATATTTGCCGCGTTCGCGTCCGGGCATCTTGCTCCAGACTTTTTCGTAAGCGCGGCGCGCGGCCTTCACCGCGGTGTCCACGTCCACTTCGTCGCCGAGCGCGATTTCGGTGAGCTTGTCCTCGGTGGCGGGATTGATGGTGTCAAAATGCTTGCCTGAGTGCGGCGCGACAAATTTGCCATTGATGAACAATTCGTGTCGCGGCGCGATGACGTAATTCTTGGAATCTTCCGGCGCAGGCGCGTAATCCCACCGACTGCCGAATGTGAGGCGGCGGTCATTGAGCGGGACGACAGCGTGGGCGGCAACAGTGGCTTGTCGCGCCGAAGCGGAGTGAAGGCGGACGACAGCGCGTTTTGCGGAAAGTTTGACGGGTTTGAATTTGGTTTTCATGGAAGTGAGAAGTAATCCGGACCTTGATAATTTCCGTCTACCTGCTTGGCGATTTGCATCAGCACATCGTTGAGGAGCGTGCTCGCGCCGAAGCGGAATAGGTCGGGCGTGAGCCAGTCGTCGCCGAGGGTTTCCTTCACCATCACGAGATAGTGGAGCGCCTGCTTGGAATTGCGGATGCCGCCGGCGGGCTTCATGCCGATGCGGATGCCGGTGGCAAAAAAATGATCGCGGATGGCCTCCA
>PLZL01000313.1:0-1694 GCA_003152145.1 Limisphaerales bacterium | reverse complement strand
AGAAACGCGCAACGGTTGATGACCATGTCAATCTCATCCGCGCCATCGCTGACGGCGCGGCGGACTTCATTGAGCCGGGTGGGCAATGGAAATTGTCCGCTGGGAAAACCGGTGGCGACGGACGCAACATGCACCGGAGAATTTTCACCGAGAAACTTGCGCGCGTATTTCACCATGTTCGGATAAACGCAGACGGCGCCACAGCTCGGCACATTGTATTTTGGGTCGGCGGGCTGGAGCGCCTTGCGGCAGAGATAGGCGACCTTGCCGGGCGTGTCTTTGCCTTCGAGCGTCGTCAAATCCATCATGCTCACGACCATTTTCAGCCCGGCCAGCTTGGCGCTGGTCTTGATGCTGCGCTTGGTGAACGCGGCGGCGCGCTCCTCGGCCATGATTTGGTCAACCGTCGGAACGGTTGAGTGACGTGTGGCGAGTGACGAGTGGCGAGTTGAAAACTCTGGCCGCTCCCTTGTTAACGCGGACACTTTCATAATTTACCAGCGATTCTGGCGACGGAAAGGCGCGGCGTCAATGCACTTTGCGGCACAGGGCGAATGAGAATTCATCATTGGAATTGTGTAAGGGAAAGCGTGTTTCCGTCCGGGTCTTTGAACCACGCCACTTTCCCGCCCGAAGGGGATGTCCAGATGCCCAATTCGTCTTGGGGAAGACCATCAAAACGTTCAAATCGAACCCCTTTTTTCATCAACGCCTCAATCTCTGAACGAATGTTCTGCACCTCCCAGCCAAGAACGGTATGGCGTGCGGGCAGCAGTTCCTGAACTTTCTGCACGCGCAACATTGTGCCCTTCGCGTCGAACACCACTGCGAAAGGGTCCTCGCTGATAAACGCCAACCCCAGAGTCTTCTCATAGAACTTCCGGGCACTCGCAGAATTTCGCGTCGCCGCAAATCCGATGATTTTTGAATTAATCATGAATGGCCGCACTTTCCAAGAGTAACGCTGCCTCAAAAGCAAATGTGCTTCAAACTTTGCAGCCTTTCGCGTCAAACCTGCAACAATTTAATCTGCTCGCTGTCCTTCTCCACGGCCTCGCCGAGCGTTTGCGCCTGGCGTTTGCGGCGTTCGATGATGTGCTTGTCCAGCACCGGGTCATAAGGGACGGGATAATTACCGTCGTAACACGCCATGCAGAACGATTCCTTAGCCAGCCCGGTCGCCTTCACCA
This sequence comes from Limisphaerales bacterium, assembly GCA_003152145.1. The sequence goes on along the minus strand of PLZL01000313.1, from coordinate 504 downwards.
TGCNNCAGGTATTTGCGGATTTCGTCCACGGTATTGTTCGCCGCCATCAGCTTGCTGCGGTCGGGAAAATCAATGCCATACACGCACGGGTTCATGTGCGGCGGGCAACTCACGACGACGTGAACCTCCTTCGCGCCGGCTTCCTTGAGCGTCTTCACGCGCGCCTTGCACGTCGTGCCGCGCACGATCGAATCGTCCACGATGACCACACGCTTGTCCTTCACCAACGACGCGATGAGGTTCAACTTCACGCGCACATCGAAATCGCGGATGAGTTGCGTCGGCTGGAGAAAGCTGCGCCCGACGTAGTGGTTGCGGATGAACGCCATCTCGAACGGGATGCCCGACTGCTCCGAATAACCCATTGCTGCGACCACGCCACTGTCCGGCACGGGAACCACCAAGTCGGCCTTCACCGGATGCTCGCGCGCAAGCTGCCGGCCCATTTCCTTGCGCACGTCATAAACGCTGCGGCCGCCGATGTTGCTGTCCGGCCGCGCGAAA
>PLZL01000077.1 GCA_003152145.1 Limisphaerales bacterium | reverse complement strand
TTTTTCCCGAACACCGACCCGCGCTGGAAAAACGCGCCGAGCAGAGTGTTCCTCGAAGAAGCCTCGCGTCAGGTGCTCCAGCGCAATGGCCGCATCGTCAACGTGGATGCCACCGTCATCGCCCAAGCCCCGAAGATTTATCCGCACATCGCCGCGATGAAGAAACNNCTGATGGGTTTCATCGGCCGCGAAGAAGGCATCGCTGCAATGGCGGTGGCGAGCGTTGATTTGCCAGAATGATTTTATCCGCGAATTACGCGAATTTTCACAAATGATTTTCATTTTAATTCGCGTCAATCAGCGAAATTAGCGGATACTTTACCATGCCCAAAGCCGAAATCAGTTGGAAGCGCGTGACCGACGACGGCCAGAAGCTGCAGGTTTATGCGCAGCACATCGGCCGCGAATGGAAATTTTTCCACCGCGGAAAGCGCTTTGATGTCTGGCAACCCATCGCCGAGCCGCCGCTGGAGGACTGGCTGGAACTGCTCGACGCCGTGCAACGGCTCATGACCCGCCGCCGCTATCAGCCGGACGACGAGGAGCGGTTGCGCCGCCAAATCCGCGAACGTTTTCCCGAAGCGGAAATCTAGTGCGTGTGCGGCTTGGCGTATTCGACCATGCCGGAAATGTCAATCACCACCACCGGCTCGTTGCCCACGACCCATGCGTCATGCCCCGGCGGCAGCAGCGACACCTCGCCCGGACCGAACTCCTGCTGGCTGCCATCGTCCATCAAAACGGCGATGCGCCCGGAAACGTGATATTGCAGGTGCGGTGCTTCGCAGCTCTTGGTTTTCACGATGGGCTTGATGCACGTTGACCATTTCCAGCCCGGCATCAGGGTCGCGCGTCCGAACGTGACGCCGCCGAGCGTGATGAGTTCCACCTTGCCCTTGTCGAACGTGCGGAGNNGTGGTTTCCGCCGGCGCCTTCCGCGCCAGCAAGGTTAATGAACCACATTAAACCGGATGATACAAGCCCGAACAAATCCGTTCTTGGAAAAATCAGAATGGGACAAAAAACCGGTCCAAATCGTAGAATATCACCACAACCGTCAGCAAAATCGAAACTTCACCGGCATCTTCGCGCCCTACCCGGCGCCGATACCACCGGACGACGAGGAGCGGTTGCGGCGAAAAAACCGCGAGCGTTTTCCCGAAGCGGAAATTTAACGCAACGTTATGGACAAACGGCGGCGTTGGCGTTACAAAAAAGCCATGCACGAAACCCTTTTGCGTTCCGCCGTATTGTTCCTCGGCGCAATTCTTTTCGCCGGCTGCGCTTCAACGAAAAATGTTTTCAAAAACTGGCCCACTAATTGCAACCCGAAAGCCGTCGGTGAACTGGTCTCGGAAAACCTGCTCAAGCGCGACATCTACAAGATCAATGACAAGATTGTTTATCCCGAAGTCTGCATGGGATTCGGCGCGCTGCGTTTTGCCGACGGCGCGGGCGACAAGGCATTGGAGCAAAAGCTGATTGATCGTTACGCGTTCATCATCACGCCCGAAGGCAGCAGTTCAATCTCGACGAACCTCCATGTTGATTTTCACGTCTTCGGCGCGCTGCCGCTGGAGATTTATCTGCTAAACGGCAACACCAATTATCTCGCGCTCGGTTTGCAAAAGGCGGACGAGCAATGGGAGAATCCCCTGCCCGACGGCACCGCGCGCGAATCGCGCTACTGGGTGGACGACTGTTTCATGGTCGGGATTTTGCAGATCCAGGCGTATCGAGCCACGCACGACCCGAAATACGCCGACCACGCCGCGACCGAACTCGCCGCCTACCTTGACAAATTGCAGCAGCCCAACGGACTGTTTTTTCATGCTGACGTGAGCCACCATTTTTGGGGACGCGGCAACGGCTGGTTCGCCGTCGCACTCGCGGAAGCGTTGAGTTCGCTCCCGCCCGACCATCCGAAATACGCGCGGCTCATGGACGGCTACAAACAAATGATGGCCGCGTTGAAATTCTACCAGTCGCCGTCCGGCCTCTGGCGGCAGCTCGTGGACAATGACATGGCATGGGATGAAACTTCCTGCACCGGAATGTTCACCTATGCGCTGGTGATTGGCCTGCAACACGGCTGGCTCGACGCGAGCTACGGCGACGTGGCGCGGCGCGGCTGGATCGGCCTGTGCGGTGAAATCAATCCCGACGGAAACGTTCGCGAAGTCTGCATCGGCACCAACCAGCAGGACGACACGCAGTATTATCTCGATCGTCCGCGCGCGGCCGGTGATCCGCACGGCCAGGCGCCGGTTCTCTGGTGCGCGTGGGCTTTGATGCAGAAATAAAAACGGCCCTTAATCCAAGGGCGCATTAGGCCAAGCTATCTGGTGTAATCTTGTGTGCCGCCTCCGACTCTCTGCGCCTCCGCTCAATTATCTCGTCAGCAAGGGCGGACAAAAGTCCGGCAATAACAAGAGCAAAACCAATGCCTCCAATCCGGACTGGGATGTTGGGATAGAAGTAGTCAATTGCAATCATCACACAACCGATTTTGCAGAGCCGGTCTGATAATCTATAAAAATCAAGTCTCATAGTGTGTGCGGGCAATTTGCCCGAACCCAGTATTAGGCCACGAACAATATCTACTCCCCGACTACCGCTTTGTCGAGCGTGATTTTTGGCTCTGGTTTTCAACCGCAAAGCGGCGACCGAAAATAGCCCGCAGTTTCAACTGCGGGATTCACGGACAAAATGTCATCGAGTCCCGGCAGGGACGACCGGATTGTCTAAAACGATCTTCTGCCGCCCCGCCGGGGCTTGAAATTGTTTTGCTTCCAAACCCTCAGTTGAAACTGCGGGCTATTTTCAAACGCGCCTTCGGTGCTTTTCAACGCCGGTCTCCGAACACCATCACAAACCGGCCCGTGATTTTGCGCTGACAATTTCCACGAATTGCTTTAAATTCCGCGCGATGGCCAAGCCACCTTTGATTCTCGTCACGCCCAGCATCGAAAGACGCGGTGTCGAGTTCCACGATTTGTCCGTCAGTCTTTCGGTAAAATACGATTTTGCCGTCACCCAAGCCGGCGGCATTCCGGTCACTGCGCCGACGACAACCGACCGCGCGCTGCTCGCGGAAGTTGTCCGCCGCGTGGACGGCGTGCTGCTCACCGGCGGCGACGACATCAATCCCAATCTTTACGCGAAAAATATGCCCCGCGCCGTCCGCAAAACCGTGGAGACGACACCCGACAGCGGCGGGCGCGATTTGCGCGAGCTGGTTTTGCTGGATGAGGTTTTTCGCCAGCGCAAGCCGCTGCTCGCCATTTGCCGCGGGCATCAACTGCTGAACATCGCGCTCGGCGGCGCATTGGTTGCGGACGTCCGCCGCCAGGTGCCCGGCGCGTTGAACCATCAGCGACTGGACCGGGCGGGCGAAGTTGTCCACGAAACGCAGTTGACAGCGGGTTCGTTGCTGTCCAGAATCACCGGGAAGCGGATTCTGGGTGTGAACAGTTCGCATCATCAGGCCGTTTTGGAACCGGCGGAGCCATTGATGGTCGTGGCGCGGACGCGCGATGGAATTGTGGAAGCGATGGAATGGAAGTCGGAAGCGGCGCGGCGGATGCCGTTTTTGTTGAGCGTGCAATTTCATCCCGAACGGCTGACGGAGCGTCACGCGGAACATCGCGCGATTTTTTCGAGGTTTGTTGAAGCCTGCAAACGGAAGCGCAAAATATGAAAGCCAAAGTTCTCATTGTGGACGACGAGAAGGATTTGCGGGAACTGCTCGCGGCGGTGCTCGGGGAATACTACGACATTGCCCAGGCCGACAGCGGCGCCGCCCTGCAAAAATGCTTTTCGCAGGACGCCCCCGACGTGGTGCTGCTGGACGTGATATTGCCGGACGCCCACGGCCTCGATCTCCTGCCGCAAATCAAAAAACGCTGGCCCGACACCGAAGTCATCGTGTTGAGCGGCCATGGCAACATCAGCATGGCCGTCGAATCCGGCCGCCGCGGCGCTTACAATTTCCTCTCCAAGCCATTTGAAAACGAAAAGCTGCTCGCCGATGTGAAATGCGCCATCGAGCGCAAACAGCAGAGCGAGGAAAACAGCACCCTCCGCCACGCGCTGGAAACCATGAGCGGCGCGGCTTCACCGATTTTCCGCAGCCCGGCCATGCAGGAGGTCGTCCGCACCGTCGAGCGCATCGCGCAGAGCGACGTTCCCCTGCTCATCACCGGCGAAAGTGGCACCGGCAAGGAAGTCATCGCCGACCTCGTCCACGCATTAAGCCCGCGCAGCAAGAACAAAATCATCAAAATCAACTGTGCCGCGTTGCCGCGCGAGTTGATCGAAAGCGAACTATTCGGCTCGGTGAAGGGCGCATTCACCGGCGCACACGCCGACCGCGAAGGGCTGTTCCGGCATGCCGAAGGCGGCACGCTGCTGCTCGACGAAATCTCCGAAATGCCCGTGGACACGCAAAGCAAACTGCTCCGCGTGCTGCAGGACCAGGAAGTCCGGCCCGTCGGCGGCAAGACCGGCTACAAGATCAATTGCCGGATCCTCGCCTCCACCAACCGCAGACCCGAGGCCGCCATCAAGGACGGCAAGCTGCGCGAGGATTTGTTCTACCGCATCAGCACGATTGCCATTCATTTGCCGCCGTTGCGCGAGCGCCGGGATGACATCATGCCTCTGGCCAACGCCTTTCTGAAACGCTTCGCCGCGCAGGCCAACCGCAACATTCACGGGTTCAAGGCCGATGCGATTGACCGGCTCACCGCCTTTGACTGGCCGGGCAACGTCCGCCAGTTGCAGAACGAAATCCAGCGCGCGGTGCTTTTGTGCGAAGACGGCGAAGTTGCCGCCGCCGACCTTTCCATCACCCATGTCCGGACCAGCATCGTCATGCCCGCCGGCGAAGAACTGGATACAAACTTCACGCTGCTGGAAGGCGTCGAGCGCAATGCCATCGTCCAGACGCTGAAGGCGACCGAAGGCAACAAGGTCGAGGCCGCCAAACTCCTCGGCGTCGGCCGCCAGACGCTCTACAACAAGATCAAGGCTTACGGAATTGAGGTGTGATTTGCAGCCTTTGTGGGCGCGGATTAAGCGAAAGTTTCAATTCAGCATGGTGTTGGACAATAACTTAAATGCGAAACAAAGTCGAAATGCTGAAACAGGATAGGCTGCAAAATGCGCTGTTCATCATCTGTTAGGCGGCATCACGCGTGTGGACCAAGATACATTTACAAAGTTAGTTGCGACGCTACATCAGTTGCATGGAAGCGCGAGCGAGATTGCCGCATTCATAGTCGGGCCGCTGCTTCTCTTCGGCGTGGTTTGTGGGCTGCTGCTCACACGCTGGATTTTTCGTGGAGGTTTGTCGCGTTCCGCATTTCGCGTGAGAGGATGAGATGACATCAATGCCGCCCAGTAAGAGGATGGCTGCAAACCCAAATTCAAAGTTTTCCCAATTCTTTCCGCAGCATTTTTGCAGTCGGTTGAATCGTCTTCGCGCTGAATTCAAATTTGCAGCCTGCCGCAGAAAACAATTCCGGCAACGGGCGCGAGCCGCCCAGCGCAAGGGATTTTTTGTAATCGTCTAGCGCCTTGGCCTTGTTGCGTTTTGAATTCGCCCAGACCTGCAACGCGCCGAGTTGCGCGATGCCGTATTCGATGTAATAAAACGGCACGATGAAGATATGAAGCTGCCGGTGCCACAAGCTGGCCCGGGCAGCTTCGCATCCGCTCCAGTCCACGTCGCCGCCAAAGCGATCCATCAAATCCAGCCACGCTTTGCGCCGTTCGTCGCGCATGTGGTCCGGGTGCGTGTAAATCCAGTGTTGAAAGGCGTCCACCGTCGCAATCCACGGAAAAACTCCAACGATGTCTTCGAGGTGGACGCGGCGCGCGCGGTTCGCGTCGGCGGCGGAGTAAAATTCCTCCAGAAATTCGCTGCCGAGCAATTCCATGCTCATGGAGGCGACCTCGCAAAATTCAATCGGCGCGCCCCGATACGCATACAAATCCTCGTCGCGCGTCGCGAGCGCGTGAAACGCGTGCCCCGCCTCGTGCAGAATCGTCTCCACGTCACGCTGCAAGCCGACCGCGTTCATGAAAATGAACGGCACGCGTGCCTCGGCCAGGGTCTGTTGATAGCCGCCCGGCGCCTTGCCCTTGCGATTGTCCAAATCGAGCAGCTTCAAATCATCCATTTGCTTGAACCCGCCTGCGAGTTCGCCGTCGAGCGAATTGAAAATCTTCTGCGTGCGCGAAACCATTTCGCCGGCCTCCGCAAACGGCTTCAGCGGCGGACGGTTCAGCGGATCCACCGCCAAATCCCACGGACGCAGTTTTTCCAGTTTCAATTGCCGGCGGCGCTGCGCCTGCAATTCGCGCACGATGGGCATGACTACCTTTTCCACCGCGTCGTGGAATTTTTTGCAATCGTCCGGCGTGTAATCGAAACGGCCCAGCCTGCGAAAGGCGTAATCGCGATAATTCTCAAAGCCGGCGTTCTTTGCGATTTGCGAGCGCAATTTGATTTGCTGGTCGAAAATGCCGTCAAATTGTTCCGCCTCCTGAAGTCGCCGCCTAGCCACGAGTTCCCACGCCTCCTGCCGCAATGCGCGGTCGGCTTCTTCGAGATAACGGCCCATTTGCACGAGTGTTTTTTCCTCGCCGCGAAAATTGACCGTGAGCGAGCCGGTCAGTTTCTGGTATTGCTGGGAAAGCTTGGCCTCCTCGGTTTCGAGCGGAACGTTTTGGGGGCGGAAAAGCTCGACGTGATTTTTCAAGTCGCGGTCGAAAACTTCATAACGCCGGAATGCCGAGCACCGACCCGGCAATTTGTCAACTGTTCGAGCCGGGGCGGTGCCCGGCGTTCCAATCTTCAGCAACTCCGCGCGCTGTGGATGGGCGACGTAGATTTTCTCCAGCGCGAACTGGCGCGGCTTGAGCTGCGGCTCGACATGTTCGACGAAATGAAGATACGCCTTCTCTGCGTCCGCGTCGTCCGTGTGGCAGGTCATCGCGATGTAACGGCGCGAGGCTTCCTCATCGAGCGCGGCGTTGAGTTCGCTCCAGTCGAGCAGCCAGCGTTCGAGTCCGGCGGCGGACTGGCGTTTGGCCGCGCGCGATTCCAATTGCTCGAACAGCGGCGTGATTTGCGGCCAGTCGCCGAGATCAATGGTTTGCGGAATGAACGCGCGCGGCGTGTGCGCGGGCAATTTTCCAAACGGCAACAAATTCATGCGCGCAAAGGATAGGGAAATTCGGCGTGATGAAAATGAATTTCGAGAAGGTCAAAAACTTACAGGCCATTCAATCAAGCTCACTCTCGTTTTGAACCGCCTTCATTGGCATTCCGGCATCCACGAGTTTGCGGAATGCTTCCGTCTGTGCCGGATTAAGCGGACGATTCTGCGAGTCAATGTAGAGCACGGCCGCACCGCCAACATCTTTAAGACGCTGACACTCTGCTGTAAATTCCGTCAAAGTGACCTGCTTTTTGTTGACGAATATCTTCCCTGAATTACCGATTTTCACCTTGTCCCACTCTGAAATCGTTATTTGCTTCGATGCGACCGGCAGTGATTTCGACTGCGCTGGTGGCGCATCATGTTTGCTGCACCCAACAAACAAGAGCAGTAGCGCATATCCAAATGTTTGTGCGATTTTTATCCGCCATTAGAATTAAAATTTCGTCTTGATGCCGCACGCGCGAACGAGACACCAGCCGCGGATGGATTCAAAAATGGCGAACAATCCCGCCGCGACAAAAACCAGTCCCCACAACGAATAATCGCCAGCAATGATAATCCCGGCGACGAGGCACAGCGCGCCGATGACGCCGCGCGCCATGCGACCGCGGTAACCAAGGTTGCGACGGAAAAAACGGCTCATGACAGAAAACTAGCACGAATCGCGCCAAAAGCCAAGAGTTGCCCGCTCGCCGCGGTTGAAACATATTAGGCGCAAATCATGGACTTGATAAGCCAGTTCAATCAAAGTTTTCTGCTGGCAAACTGCCTCTGGGGCGCCGTTGCCAGCGGCTACATGATTTACGGCTGGCGGCAACGGTCGTTGATCCCCTTTCTCGGCGGTTTTGTGATGATGGGAGTGTCGTGGTTCACGCCGGCACTGACGATGTCGGCGGTCAGCATTGCCATCATGTTCGCCGTCTGGAGGCTGATGAAACAGGGTTATTGATTTTTGACTGTTTCAACTTTCGCCAATAATGGCGGGCAAATCCTCGTTTTATTCAATAAAACCAATTATTTTATGCTGGCGTGGCGCAGGGCGGCTTAAGCCAATTTTTTTGTGATTTTTTATTGGACATCGTTTCCAAGTTTCGCTATATTTAGCGCTGGAAATACTTTGGCCAACAAACAGAATCATCAACCAATGAAAAAAACCTGTTTAAGTTCATGTTCGTCGGCGCTGGTTTTGGCGGCCGGCCTTTTCGCGGCAACGTTCCCGGCGGCGGGTCAATCCATCCTCATCAACATAAATCAGGCCAACCCTTCCGCCGTGCAATTCACCACTACTGGCGCCAACTCCTTCGTCGCTTCGAGTGTGAGTAATCTGTTCGGTGTGGATCTTATCAGTTACTTCACCGCATCTGTAGTATCCAGTGGAGGTGTCGCCACCGGCACCCTCACGCCCGCCGGGACAACCAGTGCCTACAACCAATGGGTCCCCGATACTCTGCATGCCCTCAACAATGCGGATTTGAACCTGTATGTCACTACCACCTCGCAGATTCAGACTTTCACCAACTCCATTCCGGCTTTTACCGGCACGGCAATCGTTAATTTGTCCAGCTTGTTTGCAAGTCTTCCCGCCACCGGCGCCAGCGGTAATATCTATTCCGGAGACGCTCATTCGCAGGGGGGCTTGTTGATTGGCAGGTGGACGGTCGTGCCCGAGCCGTCGGTGGAGGCGCAACTGGCGCTGGGCGCGATGGTGTTTGCGGGACTGGCGCTCGTCCGTCGTGCGCGCCGCGTGGCGGCCCGCCGGTAAATTTCGCTTGCGCGGTTTTTGTGTTCTACATGCCCCGGTGTCACCGGGGCATTTTTTTGCTCCAAAGTGGCCGGAGCGGCTGCAATTTAGCCAGCTAACTTCTTAAACAAGAACCGGAAGCTGGTCGCCCAACTTCCGGTTTCTGAATCTGTTGGCAGGAACGCGCTGCTGCGCGTCCGGCTGACCGGCAGATTTGACCGAGATATTCACGCTTGGATTGTAGGCTCATAACACCACTTTCCACGGTGTCCTGCATTGTGAGTCAACGAATGGTTTTGCCTCCCGACAAAACTCGTCCCCCGGTGTCCTTTAATTTGAGTCAATTCGTAAGCTAATTTTTTTTGATTTTTTATTGGACATCGTTTCC
>PLZL01000217.1 GCA_003152145.1 Limisphaerales bacterium | reverse complement strand
GAACTGTGTCTATGCCATGAATACCAGAACCGTCAAGCCTCGAATCAATATTTTTTGAAACATTTTTGTGGCGCGGATTAAATCACATTACCATCCCGCCGTCCACCGTTAAAACCTGGCCGGTCACATAACGCGCCGCCGGACCGGCCAAAAACAGCGCCGTGCCCGCAATATCGTCCGCCGAACCGAAGTTGCCGAGTGGAATCTGCTTCAAAATCGCGTCGCGCATCTCCGGCTTCAGCTCCGACGTCATGTCCGTTTCAATGAAGCCCGGCGCGATGGCGTTGACCGTGATGCCGCGCGACGCTAGTTCCTTGGCCGCCGACTGCGTGAAACCGATGAGACCCGCCTTGCTTGCCGCGTAATTGCACTGGCCCGCATTGCCGATGAGGCCGATGACCGAGGAAACATTGATGATGCGACCGACGCGCGCCTTGATCATCGCCCGGCTGAACGCCTTCGTCACCAGAAACGCGCCCTTCAAATTCGTGTTCAGCACCGTGTCCCAATCCGCGTCGCTCATGCGCATCAGCAGACCGTCGCGGGTGACGCCGGCGTTGTTGACGAGAATGTCCACCTTGCCGCAATCGGCCAGAATTTTCTCGGCGGCGGCGCTGACGGCAGCGGAATCCGCCACGTCCACGGCAAAAGCCCAAGCCTTGCGACCGAGTGCGCGGATTTCTGCCGCGACCTTTTTGGAATTTTCCTGCGTGCGCGAAACGCAAACGACGTCCGCGCCCTCGGCGGCAAATTTCAACGCGATGGCGCGGCCAATTCCACGGCCCGCGCCGGTGACAACGGCGATTTGATTGGCGAGTTGACCCATAATTTTCAGAGATGTTTAACCACGAAGGGACACAAATCCACACGAAAATAAGGCTTCATTGCATGATTAAATCTCGCACGCGGGTAAACGGATTTCCTGTTTCAGCCGCTCGCCTCACCTTCGCAGCAAGAACATCAACTATGGACAATCTTCCCTTTAGCATCAATCAGTTGAGAGATAAGTTTCTGAGAGACGTCTTCACCAATCTGAACCCCAACAACCTCACGGAAAAACTCTTCATAAGTGCGGTTGGAGAAATTTAGGACATAGCCTCCGTCCATTCGAAGCTCACGTTCCAGTTTTTGTTTCTCAATGTATGTAAGGCTGCTCAAATTAATCCATTTTTTCAAAACCATCCCGCCGCGCAATGGTAAAAATTATGCCAACGCTTTCACCGTCGCTTCCAAACTCGCTGTATCTGCAACATTGAACATCTGTGCGGATTTATCAATGCGCTTCATAAATCCGCTCAAGGCCGTGCCGGGTCCAAGCTCGATGAACCGCGTGAAACCCTGCGCCAGCAGTCCTCGCATGGATTTTTCCCACAGCACCGACGATGTGACCTGCTCGACCAGCCGCGCGGAAATAGTGGCACAGGCATCTTGCCTGTGAGTTTCTGTCACAGCAACCGCCCCATCAGCAACACACAGGCTGGAAGCCTGTGCCATTATATGCGCCTGCGCCGTCACGTTTGAAATTACCGGCACACTCGGCGGAGATATTTTTATTTTTGCCAGTTCCGCCTGCAATTTCGGTTGTGCGCCCGCCATCAGCGGTGAGTGATATGCGCCGGCCACGGACAGCGGCAGCGCGCGTTTCGCGCCTTTGGCCTTGGCGAGTTCGCATGCCTTCGCAATTTTTTCCGACTCGCCGGAAATCACAAGCTGTCCGGGACAATTCAGATTCGCCAGCACCACGCCAGCCTCGGCACAGACTTCGCGCGTCAGCGCTTCGTCTAGGCCGATGACCGCCGCCATGCCGCCTCGCGTCGCGTCGCAGGCTTCCTGCATGAATTTCCCGCGCTGCCGGACGACGCGCAGGCCGTCCTCAAAACTCATCGCGCCTACCGCCGTCAGCGCCGTGATTTCGCCGAGCGACAATCCGGCGGTGGCGTCAAATTTCAGATTCGGCGCGTGCTCCTTGAGCAATTGAAACGCAACCCAGCTCACGAGAAAAATCCCCGGCTGCGCGTTTTCGGTCTTGGTCAATTCGGCTTCCGGCCCGTTGAAACAAATCGCGGTGAGGTCGTAGCCAAGCGCGGCGTTGGCGCGGTCGAACCACGCCTTGGCCGATGGAAATTTTTCGGCGAGGTCTTTTCCCATGCCGACGGCCTGCGCGCCTTGCCCGGCGAACAGGAGTGCGGTTTTGCTCATAAAATTTTCCTTCGTGCCTCTGTGATTCAAATCCGGTCACTGCCTTTGATATGTTCCCATCAAGCGGCCTTCGCCGAGAACATGGCCGTCCAACGCCTTGAGCAAATTTGTTTTGGCAGCTCCGGGCGCGAGGCCGGTCATTGCGTCCAGCGCGTAGAGTTTGAAAACGTAGCGGTGGGCTTTGCCGGGTGGCGGCGCCGGCCCGTTGTAGCCGGTTTTTTTGAAATCATTCAAACCCTGCTTCGCGCCGTTGCGCAATTGCGGCATCTTGAGCGTGTCCTCGGCCAGCGTGGTCGCGGTCGGCGGCAAATCGTAAATCACCCAATGCGTCCACGTGCCGGCCGGCGCATCGGGATCGTCGGCGATGAGCGCGAAGCTTTTCGTGCCGGGGGGCTTATTCGTCCACGCGAGCGGCGGCGAGATGTCGAGGGCATCGCCAGTGTATTTCGCGGGTATCGGCTGGCCGTCGGCAAAGGCGGCGCTCGTGAGCTGTATTTTCATAACGTGTCCTTTGGCGGATTTGGGTTCCTGCGAGCAACCGGCGGTGACGAGGCCAGCCAGCAACAGTGCGGTGAAAATCATCTTGAATTGCGCGCTCATGCCTTCTTTTTACCACGCCCCGGCGGAACAGACACGCAAATTTCACCTGCCGCAAGACGCGTTGTAATACCAATGCGCGTTTCTTATGCGTTCACTGCGAGGAGGGATTGTCTTTCTACCTTACAATTTTTGTGATGGCCGTTTTGTTCGGCAGCAATCCGCCGGAGGGTTTCACGGATTTCCCTTGAACGCGGCGGCTTGCTAAGCACGCCGTCCACCTGCGAAGGCAGCGTGTCGTCTTCCTTCATAAACGCGCCCCAGCCGGTAAGCATGACGATCGGCGTGGCTGGCGATTCGTCTTTGAGTGTCTTGGCGACCTGCCGTCCATCCACATAAGGCATTCCCAGATCGGTGAAGACGAGATCAAAAGGCGCGCCTCGTTCTCGAGCCAGACGAAAAGCATCGAGGCCGGACTGACCGCCGTCGCTGACTTCGACATGATGGCCGTCTTGTTCAAGAAGTTGTTTGAGCAGTTCGCGCAGGAGTGGCTCGTCATCGATGCAGAGGATTTGCAATGGATCAATCGCAATATTGTTTTCTTCAAGGTCAACGCCGTTGCGATCAATCTTGCGTATTGGAAAAATGAGACGAATCGTGGTGCCTTTGCCGGGTTCGCTTTGAATTTCAATCTTGCCTTCGTGGCGTTCCATGACGCCATAGACCATCGCCAGTCCCAGGCCGGTGCCGCCTTTGCCTTTGGTGGAGAAGAACGGCTCGAGACAATGCTTGCGCGTTACTTCGTTCATGCCGATGCCCGTGTCGCTGACTTCAAGCACGACGTGCATCGGAAATTTTTTGCCGTCGGCGGAAGATTCGCAGCGCGGGACATATGTGCGAATGATGATTTTGCCGCCGCGCGGAAGAGCGTCCGCGGCATTCAAAACCAGATTCGTCAGCGCCTCGCGCACTTCACTTTCGATGCCCGCAAGTTTTGGAACGTCCGGCGCAAAATCCGTTTGCACTTCGACGGTGATGCCGCATGACTGCGGAATGTCGCGCCAGCGCGGGCGGGTCAAGTCAACGACTTGTTCGGCCAGGGCATTCAAATTCAATTTCTGGAGAGATTCACGATCCTCGCGGCGCCGATAAAATTCGCGCAATCGCGCGATGATATGGACAATGTCTTCGCCGGCGGTCTGAATGTGTTTGAGATATTTTTTCCCATTGGCGCTCAAGCCGTGCTCGCCGCGCAACATTAGATCCGCAAAACCGACGACCGGCGAAAGGGCGTTGTTGACATCGTGCGCGATGCCGCTGGCCATCTGGCCCAAAGCCTTGAGGCGCTCCTGTTGCATGACTGCCTGCTGTGTCTGGCGCAACTCGTTGTAGGCCTGTTCCAGTTCTGTGTGGAGACGGGATTGGTGCACTGCGAGCGCGATATGTTCACACAACATACGGAGAAATTCGCAATCACCGCTGCTGAAACCATCAGGTTTGAGCTGGGCGACGAACAGAACGCCGAACAATTTATTCTCCACCAATAGCGGAACGGCAACCAGTGAACGCAATCCCGCGCCAGCCAACCTTTCGATCAATTCCGCTGGTTGTTTCAGCGTATCGGGCGCATAAATCGTTTGTCCTTCCTTGCAAAGTGGAATGCCCGCTTCGGCAAATTTTAAAACCGCACCTTCGTGCAAATCCAGTTTTGAAACCAGCAGGGGATTTTTTACGCGCATCGCCGCCAGGTTCAAAGTGTCCGCTTCCGCATCGAAAAGCGCGACGCAGCCCAAATCCACGCTCGTGTGGTCTTCGAGCTGCCGCAAGACGACGTGCAAAATGCTGCCGGTGTCCTGCCGCTCGGAAATGGCATGCGTAATCTGGTTGAGCAGGCTGATGCGGGTGAATTGTTTTTGAAGAGTGCTTTCGGCGCGTGTGCGCTCGACGACGTCCTGGGCCAGCTCCGCTATTTGTAGAGCCGACTGGTGGTTGAGCAGCCACTTTTTTGTCATGGCGTGCGCGAGTTGCTGCACTTCGATGTTGTCGAACGGCTTCTTGAGGACGAGCAGGCTGTCGGGTTGGCCGACTTTGGCCCGCATTTCCTCCCACGAATAATCAGCGTAGGCGGTGCAGACGATGATCTGGAGTTCGGGATCCGCTTCCCAGATGCGCGCGATGGTTTCAACGCCATCCCAACCGGGCGGCATCCGCAC
>PLZL01000208.1 GCA_003152145.1 Limisphaerales bacterium | reverse complement strand
AAAAAGTCTGATTGGAGCACGGCGAAAAATCTTTTTTCGCGCATGAACGCCGTGGCCGCGCTTTACCAAAAGGGACGCAACCTGAACGAGTCGCTAGCCGCGCTGAAGGCGGCGATGCACTGCCGCGGCCTCTGCGCGCCGCAGGTGCTGCCGCCGCTGCGCAGGGTTTCAGAAACCGAGCTGGAAAAAATCCGCGATCAGATGAAGACGCTGCATTTGTTAAATGGGGAAAAATGAAACCGGTTCTCGGACTTACTCTTGGCGATCCCGCCGGCATCGGCCCGGAAATCTGCCTGCGCGCGTTGCGCGAACCGGCGGTGCGGAAAATCTGCACGCCGGTTTTGTTCGGTGATGCGACAGTTTTGAAACGTGTGGCACAGGCAATCGGAATTCCGTCCGCGAAATGTCTGACAGTTTCAGTTTCCGAACTGGCAAAAATCCCGCGCATCTGCCAGCCGCTCATTGTGGACTGCGCGGCAATTGACGCCGCGAAAATCAAACCGGGAAAAATCTCCGCCGCCTGCGGACGCGCCAGTTACCGTTACATCGAGCGGGCGATTCAAGCTGCGCTCGCCGGAAAAATTGATGGCGTGGTCACTGCGCCGATTCACAAGGAGTCGCTGAATTTGTCCGGCGTGAAATATCCCGGCCACACGGAAATTTTCACCGCGCTCACGCAGGCGAAGCGCAGTTGCATGATGCTTTACTCGGACAAGCTCACGGTGAGCATGGTCACGACGCACATCGGCTACCACAAGGTTCCGGGAAAACTTTCCGTCGAGCGAGTGCTGAACGTCATCGAACTGACGGCGCAGGCGATGAAACAGATTTTGCGGCGCGAACCGCGCCTCGGCGTCTGCGGCCTGAATCCACACGCGGGCGAACACGGTTTGTTCGGCAATCGCGAGGAGGAAAGATTTGTTGCCCCGGCGGTGAAGCAGGCGCGAAAAAATGGGATTGATGTTTCCGGACCGCTCGTCCCCGATGCGGCGTTCACAGCTGGCCAGCGGAAAAAATTCGACGCCATCGTGACGCTTTACCATGACCAAGGGCACATTCCGTTCAAGATGCTGGCGTTTGACACGGGCGTAAACCTCACGCTCGGCCTGCCGATCATCCGCACGTCGGTGGACCACGGCACGGCGTTTGACATTGCGTGGCAGGGCAACGCCGATCCGACGAGTTTGATTTCGGCCATCAAGGTTGCCGCCGAACTTGCGCCGGGCCAAAAAGCGAAATGATTTTGTCATGATTGGAGTTATCGCAGACGATTTGACTGGCGCCGCTGAACTCGGCGCGATCGGCTTGCGCCACGGTTTGCGTTCGGAAATCGTCCGCAGCGGCAAACCCAGCGGCAAGGCCGACTTGGTGTGCGTGGACACGGATTCGCGTTCGTGTTCCCCCGAAGAAGCGGGAAAACGCGCGGCGGCGGCGGCGAAACTGTTGCGCGCGGCGGGCGCGCAATGGATTTACAAAAAAGTGGATTCCGTTTTGCGCGGGCAGGTGACGGCCGAAGTGGAGGCGGTGATGAAGCAGCTCCAACTGAACCGCGCGCTGCTGCTGCCGGCGAACCCGTCGCTGGGCCGCGTCATTCGCGATGGCCAGTATTTTGTGCGTGGCAAGCTGATTCATAAAACGGAGTTCGCGCACGATCCGGAATATCCGCGCCGTGTGCCGCAGGTGCTGCGGCTGTTGAAACTGCCGGAAACCTTTGCGATCCGCATGTCCAACCGCGACCGTTCGCTGGCCGCTGGCACCATCGTCGTGGGCGAGGCGGCGACGTCGGAAGAGGTGCGGGAATGGGCGACGCACCGCGAAACGGGCCTGTTGTCGGCGGGCGGCTCTGAATTTTTCGGCGCGCTGCTGGCAGCGCAAAATTTTTCCGCGCCGGACGGTGAAAAGAAATCGTCAGAACCGACGCCGGGACGGGAATTGTTTATCTGCGGCACGTCCACCGAGTCGGTCCGCAAGTTTGTGACGGCGGCGCGGCGGCGCAAGCAGCCGGTGTTTTCGCTGCCGATGGAATTGATGTGGGGCGCGGAATTTTCCGCCGCCGCCCAGGAAGCCATCACGCAGCGGGTAGTGACGGCGTTGGAGACGCATGCGCGGATCATTTTGAACGTCGGGTTGCCGCTCGTGCGCGACCTCACGGTGGCCCGGCGGCTTTCGGATTATGTGGTGCAGATTGCCGAGCGGGTGCTGCGGCGGGCGCCCATTGCCAAAGTGTTCGCCGAAGGCGGCGCGACGTCGGCGGAACTGGTGCGGCGTATGGGCTGGGCGCGGCTGACGGTGTTGCGCGAACTCGCACCCGGCGTGGCGACGCTGGCGGTCGCGGACGGCCCGGCCATTTTGCTGACTATCAAACCTGGAACTTATGCCTGGCCTGCAAAGTGGACATGACGGGGCGCAGTCTGATACAACGGGGCTGATGCCGAAACTGCCCGGTTCGTCAGAAAACCTCATTTTCGTTGACCCGTCGCCGATTGCGCGCCGGCTGCTGTGGCATCTTTTTTCCATCGGCTCCCGCCGCGTGGTCCAGCCCGACCGTCATGAGCGTTTTGAGAAACCGGGCGCGCATCTGTTCTGGGCGCAGTCCGGCGAAGGTGAACTGGAATACAAATCCAGCCGTTTCGAATTGAAGCGCGGCAAAAAAATCTGGCTGGTGGACATGGCCAAGCCGCGGACTTATACGCCCGCGCCCGGGCGGCACCTTACCATCACCGGCTTCCGGTTTGGCGGGCCGGGCTTGGAATTCTGGCGCGAGGAATTTCGCGACGAGGAAAACGCCGAGTTCACGCTCGACGATTTCCGGTTCGTCACGCAGACGCAAAGCGAACTGCTCCGCCTCGTCCGCCGCCGGCCCATCGGTTGGGAATGGCAGGTCCATATCCGCATCACCGAATTGCTCGGCCGGCTGCTCATGTCACGAAACCTGCTCGTCTCGCCCAATGCGGAACTGCCCGCGCCCGTTGCGCGCGTGCTCAACGCCATCTCCGCTAACCCGCTGCGCGACTGGAAGGCGAAGGAACTCGCCACCATTGGCAAGGTCAGCTATTCCGGCCTGCGCGCGCTGTTCCAGCAGGCCGGCCAGGGCACGATTCACGAACACATCCAGCGTGTGCGGCTCGATCAGGCGCGGCTGCTGCTCGCCGACAGGCGGCTTTCGATCAAGGACGTCGCCGGCCAGTTGAGTTTCTCCAGCGAATTCTATTTCAGCCACTTTTTCCGCCATCACACCGGGATGACGCCGACGGAATTCCGCCAGCATTTGAAAGGCTAAAATGAAGGAAGCTCCAAACTCCAAGCTCCAAGCTCCAGAGAAATTCCAATCTCCCAATTCCAAACGACTGGCTGCTCGAAATTTGAAGTTTGGTCCTTGGAGCTTCTTTGGATGTTGGATGTCGGAGCTTGAATGTTTTGTCTTTGTCGCAGCAATTTTTTTCGCAACGACCCTGTCCGCATTCGCGCAAAAAACCGAAGTCCAATTCCTCTCCGGCCACGGCAAGGACGACGCGATCCCGTGGAAATTTTTCTGCACCACCGGCGCGCAATCCGGTTATTGGACGAATCTCGTCGTGCCTTCAAACTGGGAGCTGCATGGCTTTGGCGCGCTGACGTATCACCGTGATCCAACCAACCCGGAAACCGGACTATATGAACACGATTTCAAAGTTCCCGCCGCGTGGGAAAATCACCGCATCTTCCTCGTATTTGACGGCGCAATGACCGATACGAGCGCGAAAATCAATGGCCAATCTGCCGGGCCGATGCACCAAGGCGGTTACTATCGCTTCAAATACGAAATCACGAAGCTGGTGAAATTCGGCGCGGCGAACAAACTCGAAGTCACGGTCGCCAAACATTCCGCGAACGCCTCCGTGAACGGCGCCGAGCGCACCGGCGATTACTGGATGTATGGCGGCATTTTTCGCCCGGTTTGTCTCGAAACCGAGCCGCAGGAATTCATCGAGCACGTCGCCATTGACGCGAAGGCCGATGGAAGTTTTTCAATGGACGTTTTTCTGGATGGCGTGACCAACGCTGAAAAAGTCGAGGCGCAAATCCAAACGTCGAATGGAAAAAAAGTCGGCGCAACATTTGCCGGGACGATTTCCGTGGGGAAAGCATCGCTTCAAACTGAAATCACTTCACCAAAACTCTGGACCGCCGAAACGCCCAATCTTTACAAAGTCGAGGTCCGGCTCAAACAAAACGGCAAAATCATCCACCAAATCGAGCAACGCTTTGGCTTTCGCACGTTTGAAGTCCGCGACGGCGACGGCCTATACCTCAACGGCCAGCGTGTGATTTTGAAGGGGTGCGACCGCCACTCATTCTGGCCGGATTCGGGCCGATGTTTGAGCGAGGCCGTCCACCGGCTCGACATCGAGATGATGAAGGACATGAATATGAACGCCGTCCGCATGTCGCATTATCCGCCGGATGCGGAGTTTCTCGATTTATGCGACGAACTGGGACTTTATGTTCTCGATGAACTCGGCGGCTGGCACCGGTATTACGACACGCCGACCGGCACGAAGCTCGTCGGCGAAATGGTAACACGTGATGTGAATCATCCGTGCGTTTTGTTCTGGGACAACGGCAATGAAGGCGGCTTCAATACGAACCTCGACAAGATTTTCAGCGAATTCGATCCGCAGCAGCGGCGCGTGCTGCATCCGTGGGCGCCATTTGGCGGCGTGAACACCGCGCATTATCTGCCTTACGATTTCGCCAAACTCGCCTGCAATGGCTGGCCGATTACCTTCCACTCGAACAAGTATTTCGCCGACACGAACTCTGCGCAGAGGTGGATTTACATGCCGACAGAATTTTTGCACGGGCTTTACGACGGAGGCGCGGGCGCGGGTTTGGAGGATGTTTGGAATTTGATGTCGCACAGCAAATACATCGGCGGCGGTTTCATCTGGGCGCTCTTGGACGAAGGCGTCCACCGCCCGGACACGGGCAAAATAGACGTGAGCGGCAACGAAGCGCCGGATGGTATCGTCGGCCCGTATCGCGAGCGCGAGGGCAGTTTTTACACAATCAAAGAAATCTGGTCGCCGATTCAAGTGACGCGGGAAACGAATGACACGTTCACAATAGAAAATCATTTCAGTTTCACCGACACGCGCAAGTGTAAGTTCACATGGCAGCTTCGACAGTTGTGGCGTGGATGGGGGACAAATGCTGGCACTCGAATTATTGACCAAGGAATAGTTGATGCACCCCACATCGCGCCCGGAGACAAAGGCTCATTAAAACTTTCCTTACCGGAAAATTGGGATTGGGATGGGGCTGACGCCATTGCGCTTCGCGTGGATGGTCCGGACGGGCGTGAGTTATGGACTTGGGTTTGGCCGTCACAACATCTCAATGGACAGTATCCGCCCGTAAACATTTCTTCGTTCGGACCGCCCGTTGTTGCTGAAACTGCCGAGACTATCGAAATCAAAACTGGGAGCTTGGGGAATATAGGCATTTTGAGAGCGACTATCAGCAAGCAAACGGGATTGCTTGCAAGCATTCGGTGCGATGATCAGGACATTTCACTCACCGGCCCACGACCTGTCATTGGGAACGCAAAACTGATAAGCACTGAAAGAACAAACGATGGTGAAGGAGTTGCGGTGGTCGCTAAATTCGACGGTGAGTTGAAAAAAGTCGTCTGGCATGTCCGCAGCGATGGTTTGGTCATGTGCGATTATACTTACACGGCGTCTGGCACGAACGATTTCTTCGGCGTCATCTTTGATTATCCGGAAAATCTTGTGAAGAGAAAGCGCTGGCTTGGCGACGGGCCGTATCGCGTATGGAAAAATCGTTTGCAAGGCGCGACGCTCGGCATCTGGGAAAATGATTACAACAATACCATCACCGGCTGGCGCGACTGGATTTATCCCGAATTCAAAGGCTGCTTCGCCAACGTCTATTGGATGCAATTGGAAACGAGAGAGGGGCTGATTACCAGTCTTACGTCCAGCCGCGACACATTCGTGCAGGTGCTCACGCCGGAATTTCCACCGGTAAATCTGGGCGGGCACACGATTCCATCACTGCCCCGCTGCGGCCTTGGGTTTTTGGATGCGATTCCGCCCATCGGCAGCAAGTTCAATGCGCCGGAAGCCGGCGGTCCGTCCGGCGCACGCGCCGTCGCGCGCGGCGACTATCGCGGTTCGGTGAGTTTTTATTTTGGAAAGATGCCTTGAAAGGGAAATATAAACCATGAATGTGAAAAGCTCATTGCTCGCATTGTTGGCCGTCCCGGTGCTGGTTCTTTTTCCGGCACAAGGCGCGGAGAATCCGCCGGTCCGCCTGTGGTTCGCGCAACCGGGCGAAAAATGGACTGACGCCCTGCCCATCGGCAATGGGCGTCTGGGCGCGATGATTTTCGGCGGGGTTCCCGACGAACACATCCAGTTCAATGAGGACACGCTCTGGAAAGGGCAGCCGCACGATTATGTCCGTGCTGGCGCCAGCAATCATCTGGCACAAATCCGGCAACTGTTGTTCGACGGCAAAATCAAGGAGGCCGAGGGCGTCGCCAAGACCAATTTTCTCAGCGATCCAGTGCGGCAGAAAGCCTACCAGCCGTTCGGCGATCTCCATTTGCATTTCATCGGCCAGACGAACATCAGCGATTACCGCCGCGAATTGGATTTGGATTCAGCAATTGCCCGCGTGACGTATCGCGCAGACGGAGCGACTTACAAACGCGAGGCGTTCGCCAGTTATCCCGACGGCTTGGTCGTTTTACATTTCACGGCGGACAACCCCGGCCATGTCAGCTTCACGTTGAAGATGGACAGTCCGCAAACCAATTCCGAAACCAAGGGCATTGTCCAAGACACGCTCGCCTTGACCGGACAGGTCGAAGCCGGCGGATTAAAATTTGAATCACGCGTGCGAGTGCTTTGCGACGGTGGAACCGTCACGACCAATGGAACCGTCATCGTGGTTGAAAACGCCAACTCGGCCACGCTGCTTCTGGTCGCGGCAACGAGTTTCAAAAATTTTCAGGACATCAGTGCCAAACCCGATGAGCGTTGCGGGCAAACCCTCGCGAAAGTCAGCCAATCAGGTTTTGACGCGCTGTTATCCCGCCACCTGGCTGATTACCGCCAGCTCTTTGACCGAGTGACTTTGAATTTGGGCCGCACCGACCGCGCGGATTTGCCGACGGACGAGCGGTTGAATCAGGTTAAGACCACTGGCCTGGAGGGCGACCCGGCGCTGGCTGCACTTTATTTTCAATATGGCCGCTACCTGCTGATTTCAAGCAGCCGTCCGGGCGGTCAGCCGGCCAATTTGCAAGGTCTCTGGAACGACCAGCTCAATCCACCGTGGGAAAGCAAATGGACGCTCAACATCAATTGCGAGATGAATTACTGGCCGGCGGAAGTTGCCAACTTGAGCGAATGCTCTGCGCCACTGTTTGACATGATCGGCGATCTCGCCATCAGTGGCGCGCGGACGGCGAAGGAACAATACGGCTGCAGCGGCTGGGTCGTGCATCACAACACCGACCTCTGGCGCGGCTCCGCGCCCATCAACGGCGTTGACGGCGTCTGGCCGACCGGCGGCGCGTGGCTGTGTTATCATTTGTGGGAGCATTACCTGTTCACCGGCGACAAAAAATTTCTCGCCCGCGCCTACCCGGACATGAAATCGGCGTCGCAATTCTTCGTGGATTTTCTGGTGAAAGATCCCAAGACCGGCTGGCTCGTCACCGCACCGGCCTATTCACCTGAACAGGGAAATCTCTGCTACGGCCCAACGATGGACAGTCAACTCATCCGCGCATTGATGAATGAAACCATCGCCGCCGCCGGCATTTTGGAAACTGGCAAAACTTTTGCTGCAGAATTGGCTAAGACTCGCGACCAACTTCCAGCGAATCAAGTCGGTAAAAACGGCCAGCTTCAGGAATGGCTGGATGACATTGACAAACCAAACAACAACCATCGCCACATGTCGCCGCTCTGGGCGTTGTATCCGGGCGCGGATATCACCCCGGCGGACTCGAAGGTCTGGGACGCCGCCAAACTCCTGCTCCAATGGCGCGGCGACGGCAGCACCGGCTGGAGTTACGCGTGGCGCATCCCGCTGTGGGCGCGCGTCGGCGACGGCGAGTTCGCCTACCGGCAACTGAATCAGCTCTTCCAACGCCGAACGCTGCCGAATCTGTTCGACCTTTGCGGCCCGTTCCAAATTGATGGCAATTTTGGCGCACCCGCCGGCATCGCCGAAATGCTTTTGCAAAGCCAGTGGACGCGGAAATCGGAAGTCGGCGGCGGAGACTTGGAAATCAGAATTTTGGATTTGCTGCCTGCGCTCCCCAAAGCTTGGCCCAGCGGCTCGGTTACTGGCCTGTGCGCGCGCGACGGATTTGAGGTGGACCTCGCTTGGGACAATGGCGTGTTGACGCGTGCTGTGATTCGCTCGAAGCTTGGCAATCCCTGCATCGTTCACTGTAGCGGGCGTGAAATCGAGTTGAAGACCAAGGCGGGCGGGCAATATGTGCTTGACGGCAAATTGAACCAGTAATCCGCGCGTTCTTTCGTTAATTGAACCAGCGCCGATTAGCGAAGATTAGCGGTTTCAAACCTGTAACTTCCCGATTCAACTTCAAAAACCGCCCGGCCATTTTCCATCCGCAGGAAATTCACGCCGTCGCTTTTTTGCGCCGGCTTGCCGCTTTCAAAAACTTCGGCGGATTTTGCCGGAACATAAACCGTTGCCGTTGTATTCGGCGGAATGGTCACATCCAGCGTGAATTTTTTCTCGTCACGTTTCCAGTCACAGACGATTTTCCCGCGAACGGAATCGAAGCTGGCCTTGACCCAGTTCACGTCGCCGACGGGTTGCGGAGCGATGACAATTTTTTTGAAGCCGGCGCCGCCCGGCGCGTCCTGAATTCCGGCAAGGTCGTGGTAAAACCATTCTTGAATCTGGCCGAGCATGAAATGGTCCTGCGAACTGCCGGCGCGCGCGTTCCACGCCTCGGTCAGGCTTGTCGCGCCCATTTTTAGTTGATAGCCGTAGCCGGGTTTGTCCGACTGGTTGTTGATGTCAAAAATCACGTCGCTGCGCCCCCCGTCGGCCAGCGCGCGGAGCAAATAGCGGTAGCCGACGTCGCCCGCCGTCAGCGCGTTGCCGCGCTTGCGCACATCTTCGACGATTGAATTCAAAACGGCGTCACGGTTGGCCGGGTCACAAATGCCCATCACGAGCGGGATGGAATTCGCCGACTGCGAGCCGGTGGCGTAAACACGGTTGGTCGCGTCGAAAAACTTTTCGTTGAACGACGTGCGGATTTTTTCGGCGAGTTCGGAAAATTGACCGGCGTCGGCGGTCTTGCCGAGCAGCGCGGCGGTTTGCGCGACGACCCACGCGTCGTAAAAGTAAAAAGCCGTGGCGGTCAACGGGACGGGCGTCAGTTGCGCGACCCCGGGCGCCTTGGGACCGATGTCATACCAGTCGCCGAGGCCATGACTGACAATGTTGTTCGAGTCAGCGGTGCTGCCGAGGTAGGCAACGTAGCGTTTCATGGTGTCGTAATGTTTTTGCAGCAATGGTAGGTCGCCGTCGAATTCGTATTGCTGCCACGGGACGAGAACGCAGGCGCTGCCCCACTCCGGCGAATCGCGGAAGCCGCCGGTAAACACGGTATATTCGGGCGCAATGTCCGGCACCAGGCCGCTGGCGAGCTGTGCATCGGCCATGTCGTTCATCTGTTTGGTGAACAGACGCGCGAGGTTGAAATCGTAGCGCAGCGCCGGGCCGTTGAGATGATCCTCCTCCAGCCAGCCAAGCCGTTCACGGTGCGGACAATCAGTCATCAGGCTCACCATGTTGTTCATTTGCGCCCAGCGGACGAGCGTGCAGATGTGGTTGAACAAATCGTTGGAGCAGGAAAACTCGCCGACCGGTTCGGATGAGGAATGAACAACGATGCCTTCGAGCGATTTGATTTGCAGCGCTGATTGGGAAACCTGCGTTACAGCTTCAGCATTGGCCGGCGTGAAATGCGCCTGCACATAGCGGCAGCCAACGTAGAAAAATTTTGGCGACCAGGTTTCCACGCCGTCAGTGGCCTTGATGAATTCGCAAAAAAACTGTCCACGCCGGCCGCCACCCATCGAGCCTTGGGCGATGGAGCCATCAGCGTTGGTCAATTCCGCCGGCATGAGCCGCTCGCGGCTGCCTGCCGGACCGGCCACGGAAATTTTCAAGACATGCGACGCGTTCTGGCCGAGGTCGAAAACGACATCACCATTCGTCAGCGTCCAGGTCGCAGTCGATTTGTGGATTTCAAATTCCCGAATCGGCGGCGCGGCGCAGGAAAGCCCGCGGAGTTCGCCGCCGGGGCCGGAAACAACTTGCGCGGGCGGCCATTTTGAATCNNCGTAAATCGAGGAGAACGTGATTGGGCCGGGGGCCACGCGCCAGTTTTCGTCCGTGCCGATGATTTCCGCCGAACCATCGTCGTATTCGAGCCGGATTTGCGCGATGGCTTTCTGCGGGCCGAACGAGCCTTTGAATTTCGTGAAACGGTTGCTGACGCCGATGACGTAATACATTCCGTTGCCGAGACAGATGCCGGCGGCATTTTTCCCGCGCCTCAAGTTTTTTGTCACGTCGAATGTGTCGTAAAGGCAAGTCTTGCGGTAATCCGTCCAGCCAGGCGAAAGATAATCGTCGCCGACTTTTTCCCCGTTGAGCGTCAATTCGAATTGGCCGAGTCCGCAAACGCTCATCAGTGCGCGCTTCAGCCTGGGCCTCACGGAAAATTCACTGCGAAGCAGCAGTGACGATATGTTCGTATCTGTCGCGCCAATCCATTTCGCCTGCCAGTCATTTGAAGAAAGAATGCCCATCGTCCACTCCGCGGCCGGGCTCCACCCAGAAACTTTTCCGTTGGCGTCCCACGCACGAACCTTCCAGAAAGCCGGTTGCGACGACTTCAACTCCCTACCGGCGTAGGGAACCTGAATCGTCCCGTCGGAATCCACCCTGCCGCTGTCCCACAAATCACCGTTGTCCGCCGCGAGATTTTTCTCCGAGGACGCGGTCAGAATTTCGTAGGCCGACTGCCTCTGGCCGCGCTCGATGCTCTGCAATTTCCAAAACAACCTCGGTCGCGGCGAGTCCACGCCGAGCGGGTTCGCGGCGTATTCGCAACGCAAATCCACGGGTGTCAGGGCCGCGCGCGCCGAAAAATGGAGTGCAAGGGTGGCGAGAAAAAATCCAGCGACAATATTTTTCATGGCGATTTGTCGGACAGCAAATCCTTAAACGCGGGTTCGAGTCCAGCCGCGTTCTTAATTTTTTCGGAAACTTGCGGGCCGTTGTTCATCCACTCGTTGCCCGGACCGTTGGCGTTCTTCAGGAGTTCTTCAGACGGACACCAGTTGTCGCGCACGGTGATGAACGACGAGCCTTCGTCAAGGTAAAGATAAAACCAGTGGTTCGGATCGGGAACGTAAGGACTCGGCTGAATGTCAGAAATGGAATTTTCCGCGACGACCGTGCCGGGCTGCGCGGACAGAGTGTAAATGCCGCCGAGGTCGCCAAGCCGTTGACCGATGTGATGAACGTGATTCGCAAAAATAGAATTGCCACTTATGCAGTTTGTCAACCTCGTCCAGCCCCAGCCGACGCTGATGCCGGTGTAAGGCAAATTAAAAACTTCGTTGTGCTCGATGGCCACATTGCGTGCGTAGCCTACGCCGATTCCGACGCAGCCCCAATCTTCCGCGCCGCAGTCGGTGAAAAGGTTGTTGGAAATTTTTTCATTCGAGCAGATTTCGCGTTCGTCAGACGGATTGTAAGGAACGTGGGTTTCCACGTCCGCATCGGAGAATTTGCCGAGCTGGATGCCATTGCCGCCGATGTCGCGGAAAGTGCAGCCTTCAATCAAATCATCGTGTGTGCCGCCATCAAAATCCAACCCCGCCGCTGCCGTGTGTTCAAACGCGCAGCGCTCGAAGGAAATGTGAATCGCATTTTTGACGGAAACCGCCGCCGGTGGCCGGCCAATCCATGCGAGATTGTCGAGACCGGGATGATACGGCGTGCCTTTGGGCGAGAGTTTGCGCGCAGCGAACAGAAACATGCCGGCCTGGAGCGGAACGTGGCCTTGTTCGGACGGGCGCAGCCACGTCGTGTGCGCGAACGTGATGCCCTTGAATTGCAAATTGGAAACCGGATGATCGGGCGAACCTTCAATTTGCACGAGCGTTTCCAGCGCGGGCGCAAAAACTTCAGCGCGAGTCATGTCTTCATCATCGCATGGCCAGTAGTAAATCTTCCTGGCGGCCAAATCCTCGAACCATTCGCCGGGTTCATCCAAAAAAACGACCGCGTTGGCGAGATAAAACGGCGCGCGATATTTCGTGCTTACAATCACCGGCGGCCAGGGATGCTCAAATTCAATTTTGCTTTCGGGCTGTTTGAACCTGACGAGCGCGTTTGTGCCTTCGATGCGGATGGATTTCACGCGCAGCACGGCAATTTCCCAAACCTGGTCAATGACCATTTCTAGCCGCGCAGGTTTTTTCATGCCGTCCAGCGCCGCCGCTGGAATCGTTGCGATCTGATTCGTTTTATCCCACGCGACCAGCCGTTCCAAACCTTCGCCGTTGGGTGTGCGGGCGCGGACCGCTTTCCGGTCATTCACCCAAAGCTGGCGAAATTCGAGGATCCGCCCGGCCACTTTCGGCGCGTCGGCCACCCAGATTTTCCCGCGCGCGGATTCCGGCAGGCCGGGAATTTTTTCATCTGGCGTTTTCCAACCGGTGATTGCCACACCGCCGCTCAAAACCGGATGTTCGCCCGGCGCGGCTTCGATGACGGTCGGGCTGCTTTCCGTGCCGGAATCCCCGGGGCGCAACACCAGCGGGCCGGTGGGCTGGCGGATTCCGCCGCGCAAAAAAATCCGCACTGGTTCATTCGTGGAAATTCTTCCGAGCCGCCGGAGTTCGCGCGTCTGGCGCAGCGCCGCAGCCACGGTGGCGAGGGGCTTTTCGCGCAAGCCGGGGTTGTGGTCGGAGCCGTCCGGCGACACCCACAGCTCCGCGGCATTTGCCGGCGCAATCAGCAGCAGGCACGACAGCAACAACGTGCTGCAAACAGGCGGTTCTGGCGCGAATTTTTTCACAGGGTCGGACACGCGAACCATTTTGCCGGAGCGCGCGCGGTTGTAAATGCCGGTTATTGCTTTGGCAATTATCACAAAAGTTTTGTTGGTTTTTGCATTACCCAATTTTGCCAGATTGTGTTAGTGTGGTAATGTTTCCAACAAGAACCATATGCGCGTTTCCGTGAGAGGACTTTTATGCCCTGAAAAATGCCGCCCCAGTGCCGTTGCCGGCAGGGCGTTTCAGTCCTTTTCCATGAAAGGTTTCACCTTGATCGAGCTGCTGGTGGTGATCGCCATCATTGCCATCCTGGCCGCAATGTTGCTGCCGGTGTTGACCAGTGCGAAGGAAAAGGCGCGGGCCATCCAATGCATGAGCAATACCAAACAGCTGACGCTGGGCTGGCTTCTGTTTGCCAGTGACAATGAAGATTACTTGATTCCCAATGGCCAAGCTGGTCAACCAGGAACTCCCGTGGAGGGTGCCCCTACTTGGGTCGCCGGATCCATGATGTGGAATTCGAATCCAAACAACACCGATGCGGCGTTATTGGTGGATCGCACAAAGTCGTCCATGGCCCGCTACGTGCAATCGCCGCGTGTTTATAAATGCCCGAGCGATATTGTTAATGCTCTAAATGGAGAGCGTGTTCGAAGCGTTTCCATGAACGGCGCCTTGGGTGGCAAAGCGCCGACGGTTCAAGGGGACTTTCCAGAACCGCCGGGGCGCAATTATTATGGCGGCAGCGCTCCGGCAGGAGCGCCTTTTTCTGCAGGAGCGCTTAAAATGAGCGATCTGAATGAACCCGGACCAGTTAACATCTTTGTGGTTTTGGACGAGCAGGCTGACAGCATGAGTGCGATAAATGGTGATGCCACCTATGCATTTGATCCCGGTTATGCGCCGCTTTCTGAACGCTGGCGCGATCTTCCAGCCAGCTATCACAATGGTTGTGGCAGCTTCTCATTTGCTGATGGCCACTCTGAAATTCATAAATGGATGAATAATCACTCGCCTAATTGCCCGGCCGGCTTTCTTAAAACCCCAGCTCAGACAGTTTATCCTGTGGTGGGGACGTCATACGGCGCTGATGCACCATGGAAAAAAAACTCCATGAGCTATTCAATTGATTACGAGTGGGTGCAGGACGGCATGCCTTATAAAAGCAAGTGATAAAACCAGGCTAAAAACAGTTCTCAACCAAAAATCCAAAGATAGACAATATCCCAACGAAACAACCTCTAAAAGCCAACCAACTAAAATCCCATGAAAACCCAACCTGTATCATCCATGGAGACAAAACCCGGCAAGTCCATAATTGGCGGACTGGCGAAGACAATCGCTGTCGTGAAACAGAATGCAGCGGGAGTTCTCATCCTGTTGTGTTTTTTATTGAACGGTTTTTCCGCCAATGCGCAATCGTTTATTCGAATTAATCTTACACAGGTGCGCGTTACAGTGCCGGTTGGTTCCACCAATTCAACAGTCATTACAAATGCTGTGAATCTTTCGGGTGGCGCCACTAATGCCAACTTTGACGTGTCGGGACTGCCTTCCGGCGCCGGTGCAGTTCTTACGGACACAAACCTTAATCCCCTGTTGTCAACCGAACAAGACACGAACCTGTTGTTGACGTTGAACACCACCAATATCCCTGAAGGCATTTATACTTTCAGGCTTAACACCGGAGGTTTCGACACAAACGGCCTTCCCGTGACAAACAGCATCATTTTTGTTTTGCAGGCTGCGCATATTTGGAATGGGTCGCTCAATGTCAGCAATGGCTGGTCTGATGCCGGCAGTTGGCTGGGCGGCGTTCCAAGTTCAACCAGCGATGTGGTGTTTGGCGATCAAGGCGCACAAACGAACACAGTCAATGGCACTCCTTTCACCAACAGTTTCGTTGATGTGGACACGACAATTGCATCATTGCGCTTTTCGCAAACCGGGCTGACCAATAATTCATTAGCCACCAACCCACCGCCTGTTTATCATCATGTTCACATTGGCGCCAGCAAGACGCTGACGATTTCTGGAACCAACGGCTTTAGTCTGATGCGGGATTATTTGGATGATTTGGCCGGTTTGGGCTTTATGGGAGTCAACATATCGGGTGAAAGGGGATCCAGGATGGTTGTCAGCAACACGGCTGCAAATTTTTCAATGCTCGTTGCCAATCAAAGTTTGGCAACTCTTAACATGTCAAACCTGGAAAATCTGGTGATAATCGCCAATCAAGTGGGAATCGGAGAATATAAACTCTTCCCGTATTACCGCGAGATCAACAACGCGCTCAATGTTGGCCGTGACACCAACGCTTACAGCGGCCGCCCCAGAAATTTTGCAGTAAATATTTATTGGCCCAAAACAAACGTTATCAAAGCTCTTTACAAGAACGCGGATAATTATACAAATGAATTTACACGCGGTTATGCGTTTAGTTTGATGGACAATGAACAGAATGGCAACGGAAGTTCGACCAGCACATTTTTCCTGCTCGGCATTTCAAATATCTTCCTTCTGGATAGCGTATGTTTTTACGGAGCCAGTTCCGCGGCGGGTAACGGAACCGGTGCGGGAACTCGCTTTGGCCCTACCAATGGTGTCGCCGTTTTCCGTGGCACAAACGGCACAAGCAGAATGTCTGTATTCACGGTGTCTGATGACGGGGGAACGAACGAAGCCTCCAGCAACCTCAAAGGTTTTGTGGATTTTTCTGCCGGCTCGGTGGATGCTTTGGTGGATAGGCTCTATCTCTCCCGGGACCGCGAGCTTATTGCATCAAATCAAACTCCGAACGTTCAGGCGGACCTGATCGTTGGCAAGGGAACTTTTGATGCCAACACGGTGATTTTAGGTTTTCAGGAACATACAAAGCCGGATTGGAATCTTGTTTTTTCAGGGACTTCTGGCCAACCCTATCTGAATTACTGTCAGGGAAGATTGGTCGTGACCAACGGCGGAACCTTCAGGGTCAATGGAACTTTGACGCTTGGTTACACGGCGGACACCAACGATCCCGCCCATGCCTCGCAATTTGGCACTTATGGGCAGATTACTATTTATACCAACAGCACGCTTATGGCCAGTAACATTGTTGTTGATGGCGGTCTGAATTTTTACGATCCGAGCC
>PLZL01000114.1 GCA_003152145.1 Limisphaerales bacterium | reverse complement strand
GCCAGCGCGTCATCGGCATTGTAACTGATAAAGGCGTGAATTTTGCCGTCCTCGCGCTGAATCTGATCGAGGCACGCCTGCATCGCTTCGCGCGCGGAGACTTCGCGTCCGGCCAGTTTGGCGCCAAGTTCGGAAATTGTCAGTTGGTTGAGCATCGGAAAAATTTAACCACGGATGAACACGGATAAACACGGATATTGAAAACAGAATGTGCGTTAATTCTTTTCAGCGCCTTGCTTTTATCCGTGTTCATCATTGTTAATCCGTGGTTTTTATTCCACAATTTTTGGCGCGATGAACAGTCCGCTCGCCTTGGCGGGTGCGTTGCGCAGGGCGTCGTCGTGCGGGAGCGACGGCTGGATTTCGTCGGCGCGCGTGACGTTGACCATCGGCACGGCGTGGGCGGTCGGCTCGACGCCGGCCACGTCGAGTTCCTTCAATTTTTCGATGTAGCCGAGGATGCCGCCGAGTTGCGCGCCGAGTTTTTTCTCCTCGTCGGGCGTGAGGTGCAGCCGCGCCAGATGCGCGACGTATTTGATGTCAATTTCCGGAGCAGCCATGGATGAAGTTTCAAGTTTCAGGTTTCAAGTTTCAAGCCAAAGCTAAGCCGGAAAATTCAATTCATCAGATTTCCGGCTGGTTCACGTTTTGATTCTGGGCGGGATGAGTGGTGTGATGCTTTTCTTGAATTTGTGCTGCCAAGCCCGAAAGCTTTTCACCCGGCCAGTGGCACAAGAGAAAATCATTCAGATAATAGGCCGCGGGGGCGTAGGCGAATGCGGCGATGACATCTATTAAGTAATGGTAGCGCAAATAAATGGTCGCGCAGCACATCAATGCGACGTAAATGAGCATGGGAACAAACGCCTTTCGGCGATAATCGCGCAAATAAAATGACAGCAGCAGGGGAATTCCCACATGCAACGACGGAAAGCAATCATTGTTGACGCGGCCGATGTCTATGATGTAATTCACCGTGCGGCTCAACATTTGCCCGTGCAAATCGCGTGTGTAACTGTCGGCCAGGAATTTTTCCGGGCCTATGGCTGGAACAAGAATATAACTGATGATGCCCATCAAAATAATAGTAAGATAACCCATCATCAGCCGTCGAAATGTCTTTTCCTCCCGTTTCAGGTAAAAATAAAGAGCCACGCCTGGGAAAAACAACACGTGCGAAAAATATATGGCGTTGAGAAAATCCGTGATCCATGGATGGATGAATGGCTCCAGCAAGATGGACGCCTGATTGCCCAGAATGGCGGCGTCAATTTTCGACAGGAACGGGTCTGCGGAGTGCGGATTAATGCGCAGGATTAGATTGTTGTAGAGCGAATAATAACAGGCGCTCAAAAGCAAAAACGGAAACCAATCGCGGGTGATTTTCACCAATGGCTGAAAAAAGCGGACGAGATACTTTGTCGGATCAATGTTCTCGTCACCCTCCTTTTCGGACGAGAGCAGAAGCCCCAGAAGGGCTTTCACACCGAGCACGCCGACCGGCAGCAGGATAAAGAGAAAATCCAGCATGCCGAAATGAAACGTGTGAAACAATCGCGTAGTGAGGAAAAAAACCGACAGCGAGAGGGACACTCCCACCGCCATGACGTTTTCAAGCCGGGAGCGCAGGATGAAGGAAACGAGATTGCGAATCATGGCGTTTGATTTTGAATTTTGATCTCGATCTGGTCGAATCTGGTTTTCCAGAACGGCGGAAGATCTTCCGATCGGTATTTTTTTACCAGAGATTCGGCTTCCGTTTTTTTCCCTTTCCAAAGGTCAAGCGAGGCGATGATGTAGGCCTGGTCGTAATCGGTGATTGAGGCCTGCTCGAACGGCTTCATCAATTTTTGGGCTTCTTCGGGGCGATTATTGTCCAATTCAAGGACGGCAAACAACTTTGTGACGTTCCACTGATAGCCGATGTCGCCGGAGGCCGATTCCAAGAGTGGAATGGCGGCGCTCCACTGGTCATGGAAATAAAAATACAAGCCTTCATAATATGCCTCGAATGCTGTGTTCTGGCCTTTGCGCAATGTTTTTGCCCGGTTAATCAACTGCATTCCTTGATTTGTCTGGTCGAGCCACAGCAAACAAACACCCTGTTCGCCGAGAGAATCCGCGTTTTTCCAGCACTGAACCGACGTTCGGAAAAGCGAAAACGCTGGAAGAATGTTCCCAGCGCTGAAAGCCTTTACGCCATAATATGAATAAAGCCGTCCCATGCTGTGTCGGATGGAACAATATCCGACAACGATCGCCAAAACACTCACCAGACTGGCAACCATCAAAAAAATTCGTTTATTGATCCCGGCGGACGTTTTTGAAAATTGCCGCCAAAGCCGAATGGCCAAAACGGTTAGAAGCAACAGGGAAAAATACTTGGCTAATTCGCCCAGGATCACCTTGACCAGGTCGGTGTAATTACCGATGTCCAGCATAAGGGAGTTTCTTTATGCCGATCAATCCTCATCAAACTTGCGTTTGACGAGGGCTTCGAGCTCGACGATGGCTTGCGGTGCGTCCGNNTGATGCTCTTGCCGTTGATTTTTTCACCGTCCTTTTCCACAAAAATTTCGCTCGCAAACCGGTTGGCGATCTTGACGAACATGGCGGCTGGCCGGGCGTGGATGCCCAGCTTGTTGGCGATGGTCAGCTCCCGGGTGAGGAACTCGCCATCCGGCAGTTTTTTCGCGCTCATCGGCTTGCTCATGCCACTCTAAATGAACTGACGCAATTCCACCACTGAATTTGTCATTTTGCCGGCGGCGGATTGCCCGGACTCATGTGGGCAATCAGCCGTTCGTTCAATTCCTGCGCGGCGTTGTGGCCGGACAGCTTCAGTTTGGTTTGGAACGCTGCGACCTCGATGAGCCGCGCCAGATCGCGTCCCGGCCGCACGGGAATGACAATGTGCGGAATGTCCACGCCGAGCACCTTGACAAATTCCTGTTCAATGCCGATCCGGTCCACTTCGCCGACTTCGTTCCAGGCTTTCAGGGCGACCACGAGGTCAAGCTGCTTCTCCTGACGGATGCTTTTGACGCCGAACATGGCGGCGACGTTGATGATGCCGATGCCGCGGATTTCCATGTGGCTGCGCGTCAGTTCGGAACTGGTGCCGATGACCTGGCGCCCGTCCAGCAACGTCACCCGGGTCACGTCATCGGATACGAGACTGTAACCGCGTTCGATGAGCGCCAGCACG
>PLZL01000133.1 GCA_003152145.1 Limisphaerales bacterium | reverse complement strand
TCGGGATATTTGGCTTTGATTTCATTGAACAAGGCATCCGCTTTCGCGCGCTCGCCATTGCTCCGGCAATCCTGGGCCAGCAGGAACCGGGCGTAAACTCCCACCTGCACGCCGTCCCCGTAAAAGCAGTCGTTGTATTTATCAATGCAATCCTGCAGATACCCGGCGCGGTCATCGCCCTTGGACATCTGGGCCAGATACAGCACCGCACAGCCGGTGCGGTCAAGGTCGGCATATTTTTCAATCATCGCCCGCAGGCTGTTGCTGGCCTCGAGCGTGCCCCATTTCTGGTTGGCCGTTTGATACAAGTTCTCGGCGTCGCGCAATTGTTCCTGCGTGTATTTCTGCTGGTCCTGCGCCATGCGCTGGGCAAATTTTTGACCGAGCGCTTTCTGGCGGTCCGCCGCGGCTTGCTGGGCCTTGACTGGCGCCATCATTTTCTCCAATTGGGTGACCTTGAAGGCGAGAAGCGCAGACCAAAGCAAGCTTGCCGCCACCGCCAATCCCAGAACTCCAGCAACAATTTTATTTTGCATATTTGTTTTCAGTCTATTTGGTTTCCGGTTTTGTTCGCTCGTGAAAGGCATCTATGGCCTTTCCATTTCTTACAGAATACGAAATGCACATCGCCAAAAGTCAATAAGGCCCGGACGATTTAAGTGTCGTTCATGATCTGTGTAAGCGGGGGTTGATTTGGATTGAATCACCTCCGAATTCCCAATAACGCTTGCCAAAGGCGGCGGCTTTCCTAAAGCTGGGCAACGCATCTAAAGAAAGCGTCCATGAGCGACAACGCCAAATCGGTCATCTTCCTCGTCTTCCTGTTCGTCGGCTTTGTGCCGCAGTTCATGTTCAGGCGTTTCATTGCTGCTTCTTTTGCGCAGACAACTTAACCCGCAATTATTTAAAAAATTTGCGAGGGAAAATCAACCGGTCACGGGTGGATTTCAATCACGTCGCCCGGCTCGAGTGGCACGACTGCGCCGTTCAGCAAAACATCCGCTTTCAGGGTCGC
This sequence comes from Limisphaerales bacterium, assembly GCA_003152145.1. The sequence goes on along the minus strand of PLZL01000133.1, from coordinate 8,081 downwards.
GCTTTCGCCCTGGCGCGTGATGATGATTGTTTTTGGCACTTGCGAATCGAGATAATTTGCCGTGGCGACGGCTTGGGCGAGCGTCAGACCGGCCACCCACGGCACTTGGGAATTTTGCACCGGCCCGACAATGGTGACACCTGAAAACTGCGCCGCCTGCTGTTGCCGCAGCGCCGCGTTCTGTCCGACAAGATAAGCCTGCTGCGCCTTCGCCTGCGCCGCTGACTTTGTCGTGCAACCGGCAAGCAGCGCAGCCAATGAAAATGAGAGCGCCCAAACGAAAACAGATTTTCCGGGACGGTTCATCTCACTGCGGCTGCTTCAAGATTTTTCCGAAGCCGGTCTCGTCCGGCTCGATTTCAATCCGGTGAACTTCCTTCGCACCCGGCGCGCGAGACGGATTGTGCGAAGCCGTTTTCTTTTCCGCTTTCTGCGCAACTGCCAGCGGCGGCAACGCTGTCGCGGTCGGGGCGTTGTCGGCTGGTTCGCTGTCCGGCGGTTCCGCATTTTGACCCGGCACATAAAAACTGGTCCGGCTGTCGAGCCACTTGGCATAACGCTGGAAACTCCACATGCCGTGGTCGGCGCCGGTTTCGAGCGCGGAAATGATCTTGAAAAATTCGCGGGTGCGGATGAAATTTTTCACCGCGTGCGTCGCCATGAGGATTTCGCATTCGGGAACGCGGATGTTCAAATCCTCCCGGAACCGGAGCCGTTGCGAAACGACCGCGACCAGGCANNTCCGACGCGCTCAACGTCAGGCGCATCGTCTCCGGGTCGCGCATTTCGCCGACCATCAGCACGTCCGGGTCTTCACGCAACGCGTCCAGCAACGCCTGCTCGAAGCTCGGCGTGTCCCGTCCGACTTCGCGCTGCCGGATGAACGCGCGCCGCGACCGGAACGTGTATTCAATCGGGCTTTCCACCGTGATGATGTGCCGGGTTTCGGTCAGATTGATTTCCTGGATCAACGCCGCCATCGTCGAGGATTTCCCACAACCGGTCGGCCCGCTGACGAGAATCAAACCGTGGGAATTTTTGACGAGCTTCTTCAGGTCGGGATGCAAATTGAGTTTTTCGACCGTGGCTTGAAACGCGCTCAACAAGCGGATGGCGAGTCCGACGCCGCGCGCCGTTTGAAAAATGTTGATCCGGCACCGGACGCCGCGGATGGTCCGCGACATGTCAAACGAACGCCGCTCCACGAAGACCGGCCATTGCTCCTCGCCGAGAAGGCCGCGCGCAAATTCCATGAGCGCCCTGGACGCGACGGGTTCGCCCGCGACCCGCAACGCGCCGCGAATGCGCAACGCCGCCGGCATCCCGGCTTCCAGATGCAGGTCGCTGGCGCCGCTGCTTGCCGCCGATTCAATCAATGAGTCCAGTTCCATTTGACTTCCTTTATCCAACACCGGAATCGCTGAAAAGTCTTTTCAAGATTTTGTGAAGGACGTTTTCCACGCAGCCACCGCCGATTTGATTGTCGCCGCGCAATTTGCCTGCGGTTTCACGAATCGCGGCGTGAACCACGGGAACGCGCCGATCAAATCGTGCGTCACCAGAATCTGTCCGTCGCAATCGCCGCCGCTGCCGATGCCGATGGTGGGAATGGAAACGGTCTGCGTAATTTCCTTTGCCACCGGCGGCGTGACGAGTTCGAGCACAATCGCAAACGCGCCTGCGTCCGCCAGCGCCTTCGCATCGTCGAGCAATTTATGATGTTCCGCGTCCTTTTTGCCTTTGATGTGATAACCGCCTTCCACCAAAACGTGCTGCGGCAACATTCCCAAATGCCCCATGAACGGAATGCCCACCGCGATAATGGCTTTCACTTGCGGCAAAATTTCCAGTCCGCCTTCCGCCTTCACAAATTCCGCGCCCATCACGACCAGTTGTTTGGCATTGGCCACCGCCCCGTCCACTGTCTCGTAACTTTTAAAGGGCATATCCGCGCCGAGCAACGCGTTCGGATTCGCACGGGCGGCGGCGCGCACGTGGTGCTTCATCTCCTTCATCGTCACGTGCGTCGTGTTGGGGTAGCCGAGCACGACCATGCCGAGCGAATCGCCAACGAGAATCAGCGGGATGCCCGCCTCATCGAGCAGCTTCGTCATCGGAAAATCATACGCCGTGAGCGCGGCGATTTTCTCTCCGCGCGCTTTCATGGCGCGGATGGTTTCGACGGAAAGCTTGTTTTGAATCATTGAATTTTATTGTAGCACCCGCCTCCGGCGGGTGGAATCCGGCGTCACGCCGGATTCTTTAATTGATAATTGTTGATCATTTACAAAGAACAATTCGGCGAGACGCCAAATTGAACCCGCGAAACGCGGGTGCTACCGCAAAAAACTTTTAATCAACTCTTCCGGCGTCGTAATGGCGGTGCCAATCTTGCCAACGACGATGCCGGCAGCGTGATTTGACAAAATCGCCGCCTCCAACGGCGACGCGCCCGCCGCAACCGCCAAAGTGAATGTCGCAATGACCGTGTCGCCCGCGCCCGAAACGTCGAACACTTCCTGCGCCACCGTCGGGATGTGAAACGGTTTTTGACCGCGCTGGCAAAGCAGCATGCCGAGTTCGCCGAGCGTGATGAGCAGCGTCGCCGGATGCAGTTCAATGAGCAGCCGCTGGGCGGCGATCATGAGGTTTTTGTCCGCAAGCGGATTTGTGTGGCGCGTCTCGTCCGGCAGGTTCGCCAGTTCGAACGTCTCCTTGCGGTTCGGCGTGATGAGCGAAAGCCCGCTCAAGTTCAACTGATGCACCGGCTTGGGATCGAGGCTCAACCACACGCCCCGCGCGCGGCAAAGCGATTTGATTTCGTTGAGCAATGGCTGGGTCACAACCCCTTTGCCGTAATCGCCGACAATGACGGCGGCGGCACGCGGAAGTTTTGATTTCAATCCGCCGAGCAACCGCCCGGTCAGCTTCGCATCCAAGCCATCGCGCGTCTCGCGGTCAATGCGCACGACCTGCTGCTTGTGCGCGACGATGCGCGTCTTCACGCTCGTGTGGCGCGCGGAATTTTTCACGAGGCCGGCGCAGCCGATGTTTTGGCCGGCCAGAAGTTCTTTCAACCGGCTTGCCGCGTCGTCGTGGCCGATTGCGCCGAACAGTTCCGTTGGCACGTTGAGCGCGGTGAGGTTGCGGGCCACGTTTGCCGCGCCGCCGGGCATGAAGCTCTCGCGCTCGAATTCCACGACCGGCACCGGCGCCTCCGGCGAGATGCGCGCGACGCTGCCCCAAATGAAATGGTCGAGCATCACATCGCCGAGGACGAGCACGCGGGTTTTGGCCGCGGCGGACAAAATCTGCCGCGCGCGCGAGGTGGACAAAGTTTTTGCACTCATATTTCTTAACCGCTAATTTTCGCTAATCCACGCTAATCTTTGTCGCATATCAGCGATAATTAGCGTGAATTAGCGGTTTCTGTAATTCAATCAATCCAAAAACGCCGTCAACGGACTCGTCGCGCTGGCGGTTTCGCTTTGCACGCCAAGACCGGCTTCGTAAGCGGCGCGCCCGGCCTCCACTGCCATTTTGAACGCAATGGCCATCCGGTTCGGATCGCTCGCAACCGCAATCGCCGTATTCACCAGCACGGCATCCGCGCCCATTTCCATCGCCTCGGCGGCGTGGCTCGGCGCGCCCAGCCCCGCATCTACGACCACCGGCACGGTGGCTTGTTCGATGATGATGCGGATTTGGTCGCGCGTCTGGATGCCGCGGTTCGAGCCGATGGGCGAGCCGAGCGGCATCACCGTGGCGCAGCCAACGTCCTGCAATCGTTTCGCCAGCACCGGATCGGCGTTGATATACGGCAGCACCGTGAAACCTTCCTTCACAAGAATTTCGGCGGCCTTGAAAGTTTCAATCGGGTCGGGCAGCAGAAAGCGCGGGTCGGGATGGATTTCAAGCTTCACCCATTTCGGCAGCCCGGCGGCGACGGCGAGGCGCGAGAGGCGGACGGCTTCCTCGGCATTCATCGCGCCGCTGGTGTTGGGCAGCAGCAGATATTTTTTCGGGTCAACGAATTCGAGAATGTTCGCGAACGGATCTTTCTTGCCGCTTAAATCGGCGCGGCGCAGGGCGACGGTGACCAATTCCGCGCCGCTGGCGGCGAGCGCGTCGCGCATGGCTTCCGGCGACGAGAACTTGCCCGTGCCCAGAATCAGGCGCGACCGGAAGGTTCTGCCCGCGATAATCAAAGGTTGGTTGGCAAACGACATTCCTGACAATTTAGGAAAAAATCCGCCATTGTCGAGGCGGGAAGGGGAGAATGTCCGGTGGAAATTCTTTGAACAAATGGACTCTTATTCGTCAGCGGATTTCAGAACATTCGTTCCACCGTGCTGGTGTAGTAAATCCATCATATCTTTGTCATGCGTCCATGATAAAGGCGTTTGGCTGTTATTATCCACGGCGTTGACATTGGCTTTTTTGGCCAGCAGCAATTCAACGATATCCTTGTAGCCCTTAACGGCAGCCACGTGCAGAGGCGTCAATCCGTTGTAATCTTTGGCGTTAACATTGGCTTTGTGATCCAGCAGCACTTCCACGACTTCTTTGTGGTCATATTTTATCGCACGGTGCAAGGGCGTCTCGCTATAATTGTTTCTGGCGTTAGCATCGGCTTTATTAACGAGCAAAAATTCCGCTACAGCTTTGAATCCCCCATCGGCTGCCAAGTGTAAAGGAGTAAACCCATAGTTATTTGTAGCGTTGATTTCGGCTTTGTTGGCCAGCAGCAATTTTGCAATGTCTTTGTATCCTTGAGCCGCCGCATAATGCAAAGGAGTCCAGCCAGGTTTATCTTTCGCATTCACGTCGGCTTTATTCGCCAGCAGTAGCTGCACTATGTCTTTTTGATATTGAGCCACCGCATAATGCAAAGCCGTCATGCCGAAATTATCTTTACTAGATATCAAATTGGGGTCGGCTTTGAGCAAAGCCTTGACCTTTTCCAAATCGCCAGCCTTGGCCGCATCTTGAATCTCGCCGCAGAAGGCGAGACCGCTCCAAACCAACGCGACCAGCGTAACCGCGAGAAGCTTCCGATTCATGGCTTCGGGATAGCCCCTTTGCGGGAAATTGNNAATTGGCAAGCGCGGTTTGGGTCAGTGAAAATCATTCGTGGCCCCGTGCTGGCGCAGCAAGTTCCCGAAATCTCTGAAATTGGCCGCCGGATAATCCAATGGCGTCGAGCCATTATTGTCCTTGGCGTTGACGTCCGCATTGCTGGCTACCAGCAATTCAACCATGTCCTGGTTGCGCTTCCCCAACTCCGTCTCCGGCTTGTAGCGACTATCGGTTGCCAATGCCAATACCCTGTGCAACGGCGTCTCGCCTTTGTTGTTCCTGGCATTGACATCAGCGTTGTTGGCCAGGAGCAGTTCCGCCACGTCCTTGTGACCACCCGCCGCCGCGGCATGCAAAGGCGTCGTGCCGTCGTTGGCCTTGGCGTTGACCTCGGCCTTGTTGGCCAGCAGCAATTCCACGATTTCCTTGTGGCCCATTGCCGCCGCCGCGTGCAAAGGCGTCCCACCTTGATTGTCTCGGACGTTGACATCGGCGTTGCTGGCCAGCAGTAATTCCACGACGTCCTTATAGCCGTCCCCCGCCCCGAAATCCGCAGGCGTGGCAACGCGGTTGGTCTGTGCATTGACGCCGGCCTTTTTAACTATTCGCACTTCCGCCATGAGTTTGGGGTCAAACAGCGCTGCCATGATCAAAGGCGTTTCGCCTCTGTTGTCCTTTGCATTGACATCGGCCTTGTTGGCCAGCAGCAATTCCGCCACATCCTTGTGACCTCCAATCGCTGCTTCGTGCAAAGGCGTCCAACCAAGGTCGTTCGTTGCATTGACATCGGCTTTGTTCGCCAACAGCAATTCCGCCACGTCCTTGTGGCCCAGACGTGCCGCAGTGTGCAAAGGCGTCTGGCCATAATTGTCCCTGGCATTGACCTCGGCCTTGTTGGCCAGCAAAAATTCCACCATGTCATTGCTGCCGTTATGTGCCGCGAAATGCAAAGGCGTCATACCGTTGGTGTCTTTGCTGGAAATCAAATCAGGATGGGCTGTGAGCAGCGCCTTGACCTTTGCCAAGTCGCCACTCCGGGCCGCGTCATGAAGCGCGCCATTCTTGCTGCAACCGGCAACGCCGATCAACACCAGCGCAACCAGAAAGACGGTGGCGAGATGGAGAATCCGGTTCATGCGTTATGTTTCACTGTATAGACACCGGCCTTGTCTGTTTTTGTATATTCCGTGTCGGAAAAGCGAATGAACGAGCTTCCGATTCATGTCTTGGGGATAGTCCCTTTGCGGGAAATTGGCAAGCGCGGTTTGATGGTAGGGCGCGTCACTCCGTGCGCGCCGCTCGTGCAATGGATACCAATTGTTGGGTTTCCACACCCGCGGCGGGCAGAGGACTGCCCGCCCTACCGATTGTTGTTGGTCGGTTCGGCGCAGGGAGTGACGCGTCCTACCCAAGCATAGGCGGTGGACGGTCATCTGGCCGATAGATCCAAATCCAATCTTCCGCCCGTTCGCACAATCCTTTGCGGACGGGACTCATCAGGATGTAGCTGGTCTTTTCTTCCAATTCGTGACGGTCGCGCAACCGGTGATCGAAAAAATCGCGTTGCCATTTCACGCCAAGCTTGACGGCCACAAACTTTTTCCAGTTCGAAATCACGGTCTGCATCGCCGGCTCGCGCGGAAAGGTGATGATTGCGTGCAAATGATCAGGCATGAACAGGCAGAGACGGCAATGCCAGATGAGCTTGTCGTGATTATGCGCCATCGCGGCAAGAACGCTGTCGCCGATGCCGGCCTGACACAATTGATTTTTCCCGGGTGGCAGACATTTGATGGTGATGAAAAACCAACTGCCATCGGCTACCCATTGCGGAACCGTGTTGGGCAGCTTTTTACGGACTGGCAAATCCATGCGGCGATGGTAACAACGATCGTAAAAGAGACAAAGCGCGCAAGGTAGGGCGGGCAGTCCTCTGCCCGCCGCCCGACCAAATCCGCAAGCCCGGCGCGCAGGGGACTGCGCGCCCTACCTACAGAAACACGGCGCGCACGGAGTGACGCGCCCTGCCTACGGCTCCATTTCCTTGCCGACGACAGGCAGGGTGCTTTTGACTTCGTCGGGGATTTTCAGCGGGCGGCCGGTCTTGGCGTTCACAAATACCCAATCGGTTTCCGCCCGCGCCACGAGGGCCTGGTCGGCAGCACGCATGATTTTGTATTTCCGGAGCGAACGGACTTTCTGGAAGTTGGCCACCCACGTCAGCATCGTGAGGATGTCGCCGACAAACGCCGGGGCGAGATACTCAATGTGATGCGTCCGCACCACCCAACTCGCGCCCGCCGCCGCAGTCGCTTGCATGCAACCGCTGGCCCGGGCATGGCCGACGGCGGCGTCCTGCAGCCATTGGATGTAAGCGACGTTGTTCACATGGCCGTTTCGATCCACCACGCCGGCGGTCACTTGGATGTCGAATTGGTAAATGGGGTTCATGGCGGCGCTCAAAAATTGGGAATAGCAGTTTGCGGTAAATTGGCAAGCGCGGTTTGATGGTCGGGCGGGCAGTCCTCTGCGCGCCGATGGTGGGGCGAGCGTCCTCGCGAGCCGCCGCCGCTTCGCTTTGTCGCGCCAAGGCCGGCTCGTCAGTAGCCTCGCCCTACCACCAGATGGCGGCGCGCACGGAGTGACGCGCGCTACCTGCCGCGGTCAATGCCGTTTTCTGAATTTTTCAGCAATTTGGGCATGCCCCGTGGCTTGGTGAAATTTTTCTCCGCTGCGCAAATTGCAACACGCCTTCTTCTTTCTCAAATTCGTGAAATTTATTTTTCCGCCATTTTCCCCAGTAAAATCAGGCCTTTTCTGAATCCACCCGCGCTTGGCATCGGCATTGCTTAAGCCATTGCAACGCGACTGCGGATTGGCATGAACCAGTGCGTGGTGCAATCACATAAACCAACATATGAAGAAAATTGAAGCGATCATCAAACCGTTCAAACTCGAGGAAGTGAAGGACGCCCTCAGCGAAATCGGCATCGAAGGCATGA
>PLZL01000073.1 GCA_003152145.1 Limisphaerales bacterium | reverse complement strand
AGCCGGACGATGGCGCCGCCGGCCAGCACGACTTCGAGGCCGAGGACGTAATCGCGGGTGACGCCGTATTTGAGGCAGCGCGGCCCGCCGGCGTTGGTGGCGATGTTGCCGCCGATGAAGTTGTCCGCGCGGCTGGCGGGGTCGGGCGGGTAAAACAGGCCTTGCCGCTCGACGGCTTCCTGGAATATTTTCGTGTTCACGCCGGGCTGGACGACGGCGACGAAATCGGCGGCGTTGATTTCGCGGATGCGATTCATGCGCTCCAGCGAGAGCACGATGCCGCCGCGCACGGGCACGCAGCCGCCGACGTAGCCGTGGCCCGCCCCGCGCGGTGTCACGGGAATCCGGTGTCGGTTCGCAAACCCCAAAATCGCGGCGACGCTTTTCGTCGAGCGGGGCAGGGCGACGGCGTCGGGCTGGTGCGCGGCGAACCATTTATCGCCGGCGTATTTTTCGAGCGTGGCGGGTTCAAGAAAAATTTCGCTCGGCAGGATTGTTTTGAGCCGGCGAAGAATTTTGACTTTTGCGGAAACCATTCAGGTGGAATGCTACCGCCTTCGACGACAGAAGCCGAGAAATAATGCTCCAAGCGCGGCCAAGGCAAACTCGCTCGGTTCGGGAATGGGCAATGAAGAGAATTGAATATCGTCGAAATATGATCCACCGAAAGAATTCGGAGTGGAGAACGTGAGCTGCGCATTACTTCCGGCAAAAGCTGTTACATCGCCTGCGAGGCGTCCCCCGGCAATAGACATGAGAGGTATGTTTATCCCATTCAAGGTGACTATCGGATTTGTCGAGCTAGCGCCAAACAAAGGATCGATGCCGGAAAAGTCCAGGAATGTGATAGACTGCGCATTGGCGGGAATCATACCTGTCTGACTCAAGGTTGGAGGCCCGCCAGCAATACCATAATATTGTAGCAAGACAGAATAAGATCCTTGCAACGGGAGATAACCAAGCGCATTCGGAAAGTTCGGCCCCATCAAATCAACTGCGGGCGAGCCAACGCTCGCCTCGTTGTAAAATACATAAGTCCTCCCGTTGTTACCGCTGTTGCCAATGGTCCAACCCGGAAATGCTATTGCCGGATCAACCTGGCTACCATAGACACCCGCAGGTGTAGGCGATACTGTCGCTTGCTCAAAATTGAGGTTGACGAAACCTTGAGCAAAACCCAGTTGCGCCAAGCTCAAAAGGGCTGCCGTGAAAATGATGGAAATCAGTTTGCTTTTCACAATTTTGTAAATCGCTGCCGTTCGTGACCCGGCCTTTCTTTGACCACAGTAATGTATCATCAAAATTTCGCCCGGCGGTCAACAAGCAATTTACCACATTGAAAGTTATCATCCGGCGTGAAGCATTGAATCAATTTTCCTCAAGCGGCGGGCAAACCTGGGAGTGCCGCCGTCCCGGCGGCATGCTATTGAGATTCGTAAAAATGAATAACCACATAATTGCTCTCAATAACACCCGGCTTCAGCCGGGTGGTGAATGCGTTCGCGTGGGTGAGCCGTTTCAACGGCTTGCCAGCGCGGGGAAAACCGTTGAAACGGTTTTGACAATCTGGGTCGGCTCTCACCGGGCTGAAGCCCGGTGTTAATGAAATCACGTTACTCGTTTATGCAAGATTGAATAACTCCAACGTCACACGCCGGCGGGACGCTAGCGCTCCCGGGTCAGGGCGCGGCGAGAAATTCTTTGGCGTCGGCGGCCTCGGCTTCGGGCACCTGGATGGAGACAGGAGAAATTGCATTTGCTCCGCCGCCGAACGCGCCCGCCGTGTATTCGTTGATTACGACGGGATGAAAACCCGCCGCTTCCAGCCGCGCGTGGACAAGCTGCGCGTCGGCGAGATTGAAGCCGGTGAAGACAGTGGCAAAATCCATATCAATTTTATCGGAGGTCAAACTTCAGCGGCACGTCAGGGCTGAACTCCAGCTTTTCAGATTCATTTGGTGATGAACGTGGTATCGGTTTTGGCGGCGGGAGTGTTCCGCACATCCGCGAAGACGATGATGCCCGCGCCGGTCTGGAGCAGGGTCTGGACCTCGGCCTCGATCTGCTGTCCGATGTGCGACTGGCCGTTGTTGACGACGACCATCGTGCCGTCGGGCAGATAGCCGATGCCCTGGCCCTTGTCCTTGCCTTCGCGGACGATTTTCAACTGGAGGATTTCGCCGGGAAGAAGGATGACCTTGAGGCACTTGGAGACCTCGTGGAGGTTGACGCAATTGACCTTTTGCAGCGCGGCGATCTTGCCCAGGTTGTAGTCGTTGGTGAACAGCCTGGCATTGAGGTTGCGCGCCAGGCGGACGAGCTTGGAATCAACGTCCTTCTCGTCGGGAAAATCGCCGTCGTGAATGCGGACTTCGATGCTGCCATTGCGCTGGATGCGGTTGAGCATTTCGAGGCCGCGCCGGCCGCGGGCGCGTTTGATGGCGTCGCCGGAGTCGGCGATTTGCTGGATTTCCCGGAGCACGAAGCGCGGGACGACAATCAGGCCGTCGAGCAGGCGCGTCTCGATCAAGTCGGCAATGCGCCCGTCAATGATGACGCTGGTGTCGAGCAGCAGCAGGTTGTCCGGTTTGTTCTGCGGCGAGAAGCGGACGTAGGGAATGATGAGCGAGAAATCCTCCTTGTTGCTGCGCATGGC
>PLZL01000290.1 GCA_003152145.1 Limisphaerales bacterium | reverse complement strand
TGTAATCTTCGATGGACGAGTCCGACTGCATCTTCGGGAACACGGCCACCACGATTTGCTCGGAGCTTTGGCGCTCAAAATCTTCAAGCGTCTTGTTCAACTGGGCCGCTGTGCCGGGGGAGACGGCATGGGCGTAGTCATTGAAATAAGCTGACGGAGCGGGCGGAATGACTTCCTGTGCGAACAGCCGGAAGCCGAAAACCAAAATCAGGATGGCGCAGAAACGTCGCACGGCTCAATGGTTGGTGGCTGCTGGCGCTGTCTTGTTGAAATCGAACTGGACCTTGGGCGGCGTTTCGGCGCCGGCAGTGGCGGCGAAATACGGTTTCGCGCTGAAGCCCAACGCTCCGGCATAAAACACCGCCGGAAACGATTTTATGGCCGTGTTGTAATTCTGGACCGCTGTGTTGAAATCCCGGCGCTCGACACTGATGCGGTTCTCCGTGCCCTCCAGTTGCGCCTGCAAATCGCGGAAGTTCTGCGTCGCCTTCAAATCCGGATACCGCTCCACCACCACCAGCAAGCGGGACAAAGCCGATGAAAGCTGCCCCTGCGCCTGTTCAAACGCCGCCAGCTTGGCCGGATCGCTCGGCGCGGTGTTGGGGTCCAGCTTCACCTGACCCACCGAAGCCCGCGCTGCGGTGATTTCTGTCAGCGTGGATTTCTCGAAATTGGCCGCGCCGGAAACCGTCGCAACCAGATTGGGGACCAAGTCTGCCCGGCGTTGATAGACGTTCTGCACCTGCGCCCATTGGCTATCCACGGCTTGTGACAGTTTGACAAGGTGATTGTAACTTAGGCCAGCCAGTCCAATCAGAATCAAAACCAGCAGGCCGAGCACCACCAAAACACCAACGACAATGACAAGTTTTTTCATAATGACTCTTGCAGTTTAACCTTCCTGCGCCGGGCAACAATTACAAAATGTGCCGCTGATTGTAATCATGTCCGCCCTCCGGCATCTGGGTTCTAGGTTTGCCATGTGCGCAACTCCGAACTACTTTCCGCGTCATGAAATATCGTCGTTTTGGCCGGACGGAGTTGAACATGCCCGTCATTTCCTGCGGCGGTATGCGTTACCAGTTCAAGTGGCAGGACGTGCCGCCGCNNGCACGTCGGAAATGCAGCTCGGCGCGGTGCTGCCGAAATTGCCGCGTGACAAAATGATTGTGCAGACGAAGGTCACGCCGCGCGCCACGGCGAAGGAATTTCTCAAGACATTCGACGATTCAATGAATTACCTGAAGCTGGACCACGTGGATTTGCTCTCGCTCCACGGCATCAACAACCGACAAACGCTCGACTGGTCGCTGCAAAAGAACGGCTGCCTCGCCGCCGCGCGGAAATTGCAGAAGCAAGGCCGCTGCCGGTTCATCGGTTTTTCCACGCACGCCACCACGGATATCATTCTCAATGCCATCAACACGGGCGAATTTGATTACGTCAACCTGCACTGGTATTTTGTGAACGACCTGAACTGGTCGGCCGTGCAGGCCGCGCACCGGCGCGACATGGGCGTGTTCATCATCAGCCCGAACGACAAGGGCGGCAAACTTTATGAACCGGGGCCGAAGATCAGCGAACTTTGCGCGCCGCTTTCGCCGATGAAGTTCAACGACCTTTATTGTCTCAACCGCAAGGAAGTTCACACCTTGAGCTGCGGCGCGGCCAAACCGGCGGATTTTGACGAACACGTCGCCGCGCTGGAATTTTACGACGACATTCCGCGGACGATTGCGCCGGTTGAAAAACGGCTGCGGGCGGAAATGGAAAACATTCTCGGCGCGGACTGGTGCGCGCGCTGGTCCGAGGGATTGCCGAATTACGACGACATTCCCGGCCAGATCAACGTCTCGGAAATCCTGCGCTTGTGGACTTATGCCAAGCCGCTCGGCCTGCTCGCGTGGGGCAGGATGCGCTACAACCTGCTCGGTCAGGCCGAACACTGGTTCCCCGGCCAAAACGCCGCGAAGGTGCGGGAACTCGATCTGCGCGCCGCGCTGAAAAACAGCCCCTTCGCCGGCCGCATCCCGGACATCCTCGAAGAATCGCACCGGATGTTTTATGAAAAGCCGGCGCAGCGTTTGAGCCAGAGCTGATCAACCATGCTGAAGGCCGAACGCAAAAGGGCAAATCGGGCTGGCTCGTGCAGCGGATTCAACAGGCGCTGTAAAATCCGCTTCCATCATCGTCACCCACGGGCCAATATAACATAAATGAAAGTCGGGCGAACATCGCTGGACGGACTGCATGCGGAGGTGGACGCGCTATTGCCGGCCATACTGGATCGGGCATTCAAATGAGAATTGTGATGAATCCTCTTCACTGTAAAGCCTGGCTTCCATTGATCGGAGGTTGTTTGCTGCTGAGTGGTTGTGTTGCGCCACATTACACAAATCACCCGCTCGTCCTCTTTGGCAAGGCTGCTCCATCCATTCTGGCTGCAGACGACCCCGGAATTCAGGCGAACCTGAGGGGCAAACCCGTTCCCAAAATAAGCCGGCTGGCCGCCATGACGGGATTTGCCATAACACCACTCAAATGCGTGGGAATCCAAGGCTGGAAAGATTATCATCTCCAAGCCGAGGCGCGCGGGACGGTGGTCCAACACCGGGTGTTGTCAGACCGTTTCTTGACCGTGGATTTGCGGCTGGATTCACTGTTCATTGATGGGGTTCCGATTCCCTTGTCGGATGCAAAATTCATCAGATTGGAAATATTTCTTGGCAAAGTGCCGGTCGAGAAGTCCGTCGTTGCGGAGGGGGCGGCAATTGTTGCCAAAGGCAAATTCGTGTGGGATACCGACGGCTGGTTCGAGATTCATCCCCAAAAAAAAGAGGACGTCCGGCCCGGCTCGAAGCGTAACGCATCGCTGGCGGCGGTGAACGCGCTGAAGCGCCAGCAAAGCAAGACCGCCCAGGAACTTGATGCGTTGTTACCATCCATTTTGGAACGAGCATTCAAAGGAGAACTTTGAATGTGAAGCCAGCGCATACAATCGATACCTCGCCTTTAATCCTCTCCCCGTTCGAGGCGGAGAGGAAATCCGCCGACCGTGCCTTCATCCGCCTTCATCCAATTTCGGCGCGACGAGCCGGCGCGGCGACCAGAAGAATTGTGAAACGTATTCTGCATCTCAACCTGCACTGGGAGTGGTTCGCGGGAGTCGGTGCGTCAATCCCGTCGTGTTGCCGTTGCGAATCTGCAATTTGAGGCTGGGTCGTATATTAGTTTGAATCTCATCAGGTGTTCACCCCATTGCAGTTGGCGTCAGCAATGGTCAAATTTGAAACAAGTCGTTTAGATGGCCGGACGGTAAAACGAAATCAAATTTCAAAATGAAACACTACCTGAGGCTGGATTTTCAGCGACGGTATGGCTGACACTTGATGGCAATCCGGCAAACAACATGAGCAAGTCAAACCCATCCCATTCCCGCACGTCCAGCGTCGCCAGTGTCCTGATGCTCACGCGGTGGTTCCTCCGCACCCAGTTGTGGGTCTGGCCGCTGGTCGCGGCGCTGGTTCTCGTGTTCATCGGCTTCTGGCTGCGCGTGAAAATGGAGGGCGCCACCAAACAGCAGATTGCCGACATGCTCCAGACCATCCTGAACGCCAACAACGAGGCGCTCCATTCGTGGTCGGTCACCATGAAAACGGACGCGGAAAACCTCGCGGAGGACGACCGCGTGCGCGAACTCGTCGCCGG
>PLZL01000460.1:3736-3922 GCA_003152145.1 Limisphaerales bacterium | reverse complement strand
GCTTGTTGGGCGTGCCGTTTTCCTGAACTGGTGCCGGCTTTGCGGCTGGCTTCGCGGCTGCCGGTTTGGGCGCGTCCCCGGTCTTCGGTGCTTCACTTATTTTTTCGGCTTCCTCGCTGGCACCGGCTGACATGGCTTCGGGGTCAAGGTTGAACCATTCAATGGCTTTCAACGCCGCCGCATGAA
>PLZL01000460.1:0-3666 GCA_003152145.1 Limisphaerales bacterium | reverse complement strand
TTGACGGCCTTGAAGTCAACGAACGATGATTTGGGCATATTTCTCCTATGGTTTGATTGTGATGAACTTGTGCGGCCCAGGAATTGAGCTGCATCTAAAAGCAAGCCTAAGCGCTCCAAAGAAAACTTAAGAGACGGGATGACTTGCCATTTTTGGCAAGTCCAGAATTCCCGCCGCTTCGCTGGATTTCCCGCGTCGCCAGACCGCAGAGAACGGGTCTTGTTCCAAAATTGTCCGGTCGGCAAACAGAAACAGCCCGTNNGCTTCGTATGCGAGAAGTTTCCGATAAAAGGATGTCTGTGTTAATCCGCTTCGCACAACCTGCATGGTGCCCCGGTCGGCTTCAAGGAAAAAATGCACCCGTTGTGGCTGGGCGTTCTGGTCCAGGTATTCCAAAGCGAACACCCGGTCGGGGATGACCCCGAGCTTAACTCCGTCCTGCGCCTTTACACGCCATTGGAACGGCTGTCGTTCCGAGCGAAGCGCAAGCTCATCTTCGTAGAGAAGGGTCACGTCGTCATGTTTTCGGCAGGCGAGTTCAAGGGACACCATCACGTCGGAAACCAAGAGCGCGTGTTCAAGGAATATCCGGCCGACCCCGCTGTTCTTCTCGCCCCAGGACGCTTCGCGAAAATCTACGTTTAGTTCCTGCTTCAAAAATGCCAAACTTTTGTTTCCTAACCCGTAAATGATGTGGCGTGAGCCGGGGCGGTAGTATAAATCAATCTGGCAACGTGGCCGTTCCAAATATCCATGGTGGTAAAGCAATTTCAATCTCCGCAAAAGACGCTGCGGGCTGCCGCCCATGAGCGTCACGATTTGCGAAGAACGGAGAAAACGATGCCGGTGAACGAGCCGGATAATTTGGCGGTCGCGCTCCGTGAGCCGCATGTGGGCAACCGTGGGAGCGCGCTTGAAGCGGGGAAGGCGGGATGCCATCGTTCCACATTGCCGGAGATGCAGAAAACGAAGGAGACGTGACGACTTGCGATTTAGGGAAAGTCCTTCAGGGTTGGATTTATATCTGATTCGTCACCCGGCAGCACGTCGGCCTCGGCCTCTGGCGTCTGCCGTGATTTGATGCACGTCTTCTCTCACCGTTGCTCCCCTGGGAGAATCCAGCTCAATCCATCTACTTTTTCCGATACCGCTTGTGAAGATGTTTGGGAATGGACGGGCTCAAAAATGTGTTCTCCTTGTGGACTTCCCGAATCGCTTGGCACAGATTGTCAACAGCGGTGTGTTTGATCAGATAGCCCATCGCGCCGGAGTTGGCCGCCTCTTCGACATACGCTTCATCACCGTGCGCCGAAAGCATGAGCACTTTGGTAGCGGAGGCGGCTTTAAAAATCTGGCGCGTCGCTTGCAAACCATTGAGCCGCGGCATGGCAATGTCCATCAGAACCAATGCGGGACGAAGTTTTTTGACCATGGCGACTGCCTGATGGCCGTTTTTCGCTTCGCCGACCACTTCAAGATCGTCTTCGAGTTCCAGAAGCTTTCTAATATTCCTGCGCACGAGCGTGTTGTCGTCCGCCAGCAAGACAGTGATTCGCTTCATGGATTCTGACTTCACAAACATTGGTGCCTAATTGACGTCAATGTAGGTCAGTTGCCTCATTCCGTCTATGGGGTGAACACCCCATATTCTGCTAACCGCTGCACCCCATTGCTGGATAAATTGATAGCCAAGCAATTGCCGCTTAATCTGGATTGAACGCTCTGAAATTCGGTTTTTGAAATTTTAGAGAAATACCCAATGTTTCAAGCTTTTACCAAACGAATTCCCGAACACCCCCTTTCAGGGTTTCATTCGTCTCCGTGCATTTTGAATCCATCATCCACCGCTTCAGCTTGTCCTCAATGACGGCGCGCGGCGTGGCAAAGCGTTCGCGCGACAGGGCGACAAGTTTGTCCCGTCGCCCGATTCGGTTTTCAAGGGTGTTTTGGCAGTGTCCTAATTTGAAAACGCTCCATTTTCTAAATGTCAGATTACGACAGCGGGATGTGACGGCTAAAAGGTGAATTTTTTGTCCCCTTTTGGCTTCCGGCGGACATATAAGATTGAAGGTTTGAACAAATTCAGCCGCCTGGCGCATCTTCCCTGAAAACGGCAGGGAAGACCGCCGGTTATAATTCTTCATTTATTTTGTAACTGTTTTTGTCCGGTGTTGTCGATATGATTGGGCAATTCATGTTGAGATGAAAACCATGATGAATCCATTATCAGGAACCATCAAACGCGATCCCGGTTGCCAGCCTGCTCCCAAGGGAAACCGGCATGGTTTCACTTTGATCGAGCTATTGGTTGTTATCGCGATTATCGCCATACTTGCCGCCATGATTTTGCCGGTATTGTCCAAAGCCAAAGCGAGGGCGCAAGAAATCAGCTGCACCAGCAATATGAAGCAGTTGCAAACGGCCGCAATGCTTTACGGGAATGAGTTTAACGATTATTTGCCATGCAACGTCCCGCTTTCGCCACGATTTGGCGGCGACTCGACTACCGGCCTACCCTGCTGGGTGGACGGCACAATGTCCTCTGACAGCGATGGAGTTACAATAGCCGAGAATCCCGTCGGATGTGCAACAAATCCCTTTTATCTTGGAGTGAAGGGGAATCAGGGGTTTGGAGTCACATTGTTTGGTTCCTTGGGAACCTATGCAAAAGCAGCTGGAATATATCATTGCCCCGCCGATCAATACCTGGACCCGACCTGGCATGTGCAACGCGTCCGGTCGTGTTCGATGAACTTGCAATGTGGAACTGTTGCACTACCGGGGAACAATACTTATGGCGCCGGGCAATATAACGGCATCAATTACAAGGAATTCATAAAATATTCGGATTTTGGGCGTGGTGGTTTAAGCGCTTCAGATTGCTTTGTGTTCCTGGATGAAAACCCGCTGAGTCTGAATGATGGGTGGTTTCTGTATATTTTGGATGGAAGCGACATAAATGACCGGCCGGCAATCAATCATGGTCATTCCTCGTCGTTCTCCTTTGCGGATGGTCATGCGGAACTTCAGCTGTGGCACGACGTATTTCTAACGAGTGATTCAACTGGACAAGGAGCGGATACGCTATGGCTCGCACAACATGGCACTTACCCCGTAAACCCAAAACCATAATCGCTGTCGCATCCGCCGCGCTCGTGCTGGTTGTTGGCGTTGGCGGGCGGATTGGAGTTTTTTTAAATTCGCCTTGGCCTCGATGTAACGGCGGATGAGCGGTTCATATCAGGTGCGGATGCGTGCGCAGTTTTCCATGATAAAGTCCGTTGCCGACAGCGGCGCGTCCTCGCGGGCCTTCACCAGCTTCCATCCACCGAATCAGCTTGTCTTCAATGACGGCGCGCGGCGTGGCAAAGCGTTGGCGCGACAGGGCGACAAGTTTGTCGCGCCGCCCAATGCGGTTTTCAAGCGGCGGCAACATCTTCGCGCGGAATGGTTCCTGGTTGGTCCCATCCTCAAGCAATTTCACCGCCGTCTCATACTGCTCAAGATCGGCAAGGGCAGAGGCCGTGAAAGTTTTGCCGAATTCCTTTTCCATCACCTCCGCGTCCGCATAGCCGATGCGGAACGCGATGAGCGTTCCGACATTGCCAAACACCGCCTGTCGCACCGGCGGCGAAAGCTGCTCGATGTATTGATGGGAAAGCGTCA
>PLZL01000033.1 GCA_003152145.1 Limisphaerales bacterium | reverse complement strand
GCGGGTTCAGCCCCAGGTAATAATCTGTCTTCGCGCCGGCGATGCGCGGCGCGTCGCCCGGTTGCACCCAGTCCTGGATGGAATCAGACACGACGGAAATTTCACCGGCGTCCACGCCCATGAGCGAGAGCGCCTGCTGGATTTCCGGGGCGGGGGCGGTGTTGATGTTCGCGAAACGTTCAAGGTCGGTGATTTTGACCGACACAGTTCCGTCGCCGATCTGGTAATTGCTCAAGGAAATTCCGGCCAGCGCGCTGTTGGTCTCGCCGATGCTGCCCGTCCCGCCCGCCCAGATTTGATTCAGGGAGTCATAAGGTTGAGTCGTCGCCTCCAGCGCCAGGACCCAACGCGCCAGTTCCACGCCGGAGCGACCGAGCCAGACCAGCCGCTGGTTGGTGTCGGTGCTCATCGCCAGCTTGCTCTCGACCTTCATCGAAAACGCCAGCCCCGCCGCCAGAATGGACAGCACGAAAATCGCGCACATCACGATAAGGAGCGCGATGCCGGCGGATTGGGGGTGGGTGGAAATCTTCATCGTCCGCGGTTGATGATGTTGCGCGGATTATTCTGGTTGTTGGGGCCGCCTCCGGTCACGACTGGAGGCGGGGGGGTGAGAACGGGGCCGCCGCCGCGCGGCCCGCCGCCACCCGTCTGCACGACCGCCGGCATGGTTTGCGACGGCACGGCAATGACGCGGGTGACGGACAGCGTCGGCGCGGCGTTCCCAAACTGATTGTTGTTGCCGCCGAGCACGAGTTTGACGCGGATCATCGGCGGGATGGAATTGGTGTTGTCCCATTCCTTCGTCCATTCGGCCATGTTGGTGTCCCAGCATTCGACCTTGAAGGTCTGCACGTTGCGCGCGAGCACGAGCGGGTTCTTTTGTTCGTCTGCGTCCAGGTCCAGCAGAATCGGCTTCTGCCGCAGCACCAGGTCCTTTTCCGAGTTCGGCCCGGCTTCGAGGGTGAACATCAACTGCCGCACGTTGAGGTCGCCGAATTTTCCGTTGCGCGGGAAATTGTCGGGCAGCCGCGCCGTGAAGTCCAACTCCGGAGGGTCGTCGGCCACGACGAAGCTGTAATACCTCATGGAAGCCTGAAACGACTGGATGCACGTCAGCGCGTCCTCGATGGTGTGGATGGCGACGCGCTGGCGCTGCACCTGCGCCGCCGCCGCCTGGCTGACCCGTGACGCGCGCCAGATGAGATCCCAGGACGAGTAGATGGCGGCCAGCACCAGGCTGAAAATCGTTATGGCAATCATCACTTCAATCAGCGTGAAGGCGGACAAGTGACGGGTGACAAGTGACGAGTGACGTGAACGCGCGCCGCGCGCCGGTGTGCGACTCTCGATTCTCGACTCTCGACAAAACATTTTCATTTGAAACCCAGTCCTCCGTCGAGGCTGCCCGCCGGCGAATCCGGGCGGTAAAACAAGACGGTCATTTTCGAGACGACCGGCCGGTTGCCGTCGTTGCGCTGAATGACAATGACCGCCTGAAACAATTTGTTCGTCTGCGCTTCGTCAACGGCATAATCCCACGTGTAGCCCTTGTAGGCATCGCCGAGCAATTCGCCGAGGTCGCCCGACGACACGCCCTCGACGAGTTTGTTGGTCAGCGAAAGCTGCGACGCCACCAGGCCGGCGTCCACCATCGGCCGCTGCAGACGCCGCGCGATTTCGAGCGACTGCGACACCAGCGCCAGAATCGCGAACGTCGCCGTGCAAAACGCGACAACCGCGAACATCACCTCCAGCAGCGTGAAACCGCCGCGGGCCGTTCTGGTTTTTGCCGCGGGCAGCCTCATCGCACGTTTCCGACGGACGCCAGCGCCGTGGTCACTTCGAGCGTGATTTTCCGGTATTCACCGCCGGAGCTTAATACCAGCGTCATTTCATCGCTCGTGCCATTGGCGAAAAACCGCACACGCGCCTCGTCCGATTCGGTGTAATCAAAGTTGTTGATGCCCAGCCCCTCGATCACCACGCTGGGGTCGAATTTCGCCGCGTTCACCGCCGCGCGGCCCACGCGCGTGGCCGGCGCGGATGGCGCAGACGCATCCGCGCCGCCGTTCAAGGCCACCTCCCGGTTCCGCGGGTGAAAGACCACGGACATCGTCTGCCCCTGCAAAATCGCCTGCGCCCGCGCGTGACTGCAAATCTCCATCACGTCATTGACCGCCTTGCGCATCGGCGCCTCGCGGGTCACCGACAGGATGGCCGGCACGCCCGTGGCCATGATCAGGCCGATGATGGCGACGACCATCATGAGTTCGATGAGCGTGAACGCGGCGTGACGAGTGACAAGTGACGAGTGGCAGGAATCCGCTTCGCGCGCCGCAAACGTCCGGTCACCCGTCACTTGCCACTTGTCACTCATCATTGTCCTTCCATCCCGGTGCCGATGCTGGAAATCATCGAGAACATCGCGCCCAGCACGGCGACCAGCAGGAAGCCGACCAGCGCCGCCATGACGATGATGAGCACCGGTTCGATCAGGTTGGTCGTCACGCGCAGGGCGATGTTCAGTTCGTTTTCATACGTCTGCGCCACGTTGTTCAACGCGTCGGCCACGTTGCCGGTTTCCTCGCCGATTTTCACCAGGTCCACCATCAGCCGCGGGAAGACCTTGCTGGCCGCCAGCGGTTGCGCGAGCGATTTGCCGTCCGTCACCGCGTCGCGCGTCCGGGCGGTGGCCTCCTTGATGATGCTGTTGGGGATGACCTGCTCGGTGATTTTGAGCGCGGTGAGCATGGGCACGCCGTTTTGCAGGAGCGTGCAGAGCGTGCGCGCGAACTGGCCGTAAAGGTTCAGGCACACCACGCGGCCCAGCAAAGGCGCCTTCATCTTCCACTCGTCAATCTTGCGCCGCCCCGTCGCCGTCGTCTGGAACCGCTTGAACAAAATCACCAGCACGAGGACGATTCCCGCCATCAGCCACCAGTAATGTTTGAACGCGTCGCTGATGTTGATCAAAATTTGCGTCATCATCGGCAGATGGTTGAACCCCACGCCGCTGAAGAGCGACATGAATTTCGGCAGCATCACCGTGAGGAAGAAGACAATCAGGCCCACGCCCACGCAGCACACCAGCGCCGGGTAAATCAGCGCCGAGGTGAACTTGGCCTGCACCTGCGCGAATTTCTCGAAATGGTCGGCCATGCGCCGGAGCACGTCCACCAGCGCGCCGCTCTGCTCGCCCGCCTTCACCATGTTGACATACAAATCCGAAAACACGCGCGGCTGCTTGGCCATGGCGTCGGACAAACCCCGGCCCTCGCTCACCTCCTGCTTGAGCTGGCGGCTCACGTCCGACGGAATCCCTTTCGTCTCCAGATACGTCATGCTGTTGAGCGCGGTGGACAGCGGCATGCCGGCCTGGAGCAGGTTGGCAAGCTGCTGCGTGAACGTGGCCAGCTCCTGCAACTTCGGCTTGCGCTGCTGCTCGAAATGCGCGCGCAACGTCGGCGGGAGAAACGACCGCACGTCGAATGCCCGGCCCGCGCGCTTGTCGGCGACCGGGGCGCCCTTGCTCGTATCCACGGCAATGGGGAACAGGCCGAGGCGCTCGATTTGCGCCACGGCCGCCGGGCGGTCATTCACTTCCAGAATGCCCTCGACCAGTTCGCCGGAGCGTTTACGCGCCTTGTAGGAAAATTGCGGCATGACAACTTGTATCTAAAACCGCTGGAGGCCGAAAGTTTCAAATGCAACGGCGAAAAGCGGCTTCCGTCCGTGATAAATGTTCAACTTTTGGCAAAATGGATGAACAGACCTGGGAGCGCCGGCGTCCCGCCGGCGTGTGATGTTGGAGTTCACACTTGAGCGTGCCTCCGGGAACAAGCCAAAGCTTGAACTCCAACCCGTGCCGGAACGGCACACTCCCAGGTTTGCCCGCCGGTTCAGGTAAATTGATTCAATGCCTCACCCCGGATTATATTGTTCAAAACGGCAAATTGCTTGTTGACCGTTTGGTAAATTTTTGATGAGTCATTACTGTGGCCAAAGAAACGCCGCGTCACAGGCAGCAGCGTTTTGCGAACATTGAAAACCAGACGAAACCTGATTCAAATCTGTCTGCTGTGTGCTGCGATGCTGCAAGCGCTCACCGGCGCAGCACAACCCGTTACGAAATTACGACAAAATTTATGAAACCGCACATCTGTTTGGTGATGATCATCTGGTTGCTCGCCGGTCTGCATCACGCCGCTGCACAAGTCAGCTTCTCACCCCCTGTTAACTACGCCGTCAGTCACACTGCCAACCTGACAGTGGCGGATGTCAACAGGGACCGCAAGGTGGATTTGATCTGTCCGGACAACACAGTTCCGGGCACACTGACAATATTGACTAATGACGGCAGTGGTGGCTTCGCGCCCGCGTCCATGCCAAGTGTTGGAAACGGCCCTGTCGTGGTCACGTCGGCGGATGTTAACGGCGATGGCAAAGTGGAATTGATCAGTGCGAATTGGGGAAACGGTAGCGGCAATTCACTAACGGTGTTAACGAACAACGGGAACGGCGGGTTTGGTTCCAACGCCACCTGCACGGTGGGTGTCGGGCCGAGTTTCGTCACAGCGGCTGATATCAACGGGGATGGCAAGCTGGACTTGATCAACGCGAATATTGGATATTTTAACGGCAATACGCTAACGGTGTTAACGAACAACGCGAATGGCGGGTTTGGTTCCAGCGCCACCTATGCCGTCGGCAACAATCCGACTGAAGTGATAGCAGCGGATGTCAACGGCGATGGCAATCTGGATTTGATTAGCGCGAATGGTGACAACACAATTTCGGTGTTGCTCAACACTTCAACTTTCCTGCCGCCAACTTCCGCGCCGCCAGTTGCCATCAATATTCAAGCTTGCGGTTTGCGCGTGTCGTGGCCGTCGGCTTCGGCAGGCTGGTCGTTGCAGCAGAATCCGGATTTGACGACAGCCAATTGGGGGCCGAGTGGCTACAACGGCTATGACATTTCCGACGACGGCACGAACAGAAGCCTCACCATCCCATCACAGCCGGGCAATTTATACTTCCGCCCGTTGCATCCTTAAATCGCTGGAAAAAACACATAGCCGGGGCGAAATGCGCATTGAACCGCTCCACCAGCCTGTCACTGGCCAACTGGATTCCGCAGTTGACCAATGCCGCCGGTTCATTCGGGGCGCTGGTGTTCACCAACACGCCGGACGCCACCACGAACAATTTCTGGCGCATCCGCTC
>PLZL01000191.1 GCA_003152145.1 Limisphaerales bacterium | reverse complement strand
CCAGCGTGATGATTGACGCCAGCCATGAACCGTTCGAGAAAAACGCCGAGATCACGCGCAAGGTCGTGGAATACGCCCACAAACACAATTGCTCCGTCGAATCCGAGCTCGGCCATCTCGTCNNGCCGTCGCCATCGGCAACAGCCACGGCGCCTACAAATTCAAAGGCACGCAACACCTCGACCTCGAACGCCTCAAGCTCATCAAAAAGGCGCTCATGGACGCCAACCTCGGCGATTATCCGCTGGTGTTGCACGGCGCTTCCAGCGTGCCGAAATATCTCGTGGACGAGGTCAACAAATACGGCGGCAAAATGCCCGACGCCCAGGGCGTGCCGGAAGCAGACATCGAAGTCGCGCGCCGCACCGGCTGCACGAAGGTCAACATTGACACCGACCTGCGCATTGCCATGACCGCCGGCATCCGCAAGGTGTTCGCGGAAAAACCCGGCGAATTCGATCCGCGCAAATATCTCGGTCCCGCGCGTCAGGCCGTCAAAGACCTCGTCCGCCACAAGGTGAAGGACGTCCTTTGCTGCGCCGGTCACGCGTTTGACTAAATCAAAAATTACAGTCACGCCCCAAGCCGCTTTGGCTTGGGGCTTTTTGTTTTTATGAGCAAAGGTGGCACAACAATTGTGCCAATAATTCCCAATGGCAGGCTGATGGGCCCGATGTGAATAGTTAAAACTCCTTTGTTTTCAATGTATTTCTGAATTCTGTGCGGCTGGCATGGCCAAAGCTAAAACGGATTTGTCTAAACAAAAACAATTAACCGAAAGGAACAACATGAAACTGATACAATATCAACGACCCGGATTGGTCTGGCCGAACCTTGGCCGGCTGGCCGGGCTGCAGGACGAACTCGACCAGTTGTTTGAATCGCCGCTGACGGGCTGGGCGCCCGCGCTCGACGTGCAGGAGGACAAGGACAATTTCACGATCCGCGTGGAAGTGCCCGGCCTCAAGCGCGAGGACATTGACGTCTCGCTGCAGGACGGCGCGCTCATCATCTCCGGCGAACGCAGGTCCGAGAAGGTGGAAGAAGGCGTTGAAATTCACCGGCAGGAACGGTTCTACGGGAAATTCCAGCGCGCGCTGACGCTGCCCGAACCGGTCGCCGCCGACAAGGTGAAGGCGCATTACAAGGACGGGGTTCTGACGGTGACGCTGCCGAAAACCGAGGAAGCCAAACCGAAGAAAATTGACGTCAGCGTCAATTAAACCCGTTTGGAAAATTCACAAACTCCCGCGATGGAAAATCGCGGGAGTTTTGTTTTTTGAATTTAAATCACAAATCCAAAATTGGGAATGGCATTGCGGACGAAGACGCTGGCCGGAACAAATAAAGACCGGTTTTAAGAAAAAAACATGAAACCGTTCACTTAACGCTTGACCGATTGACCCTCATAGGAGGCAGCGTGTTTCTCATGGCCCCGAAAAGAATCCCATGTAGAGAAAATTAGACAACACGCCGACGACTGTAATACCGATGATAATATTCCAAACAGTTCGGCGCGTTTGGATCATCTTGTTGTATCGCTCAACCTCGTCGCCCCACAAAAAAACAGCGCTCGGATAACACTTTAAAGCGAGATAGGCCACGCAGCCGAGCACAATCAAGAGCGGCCCTCCGACAAATGTCTTTTGCTTGGTCCATCCACTTGGTTTATTACTTTGCAAATCTTCGAGAACGTTGCGGAGTTGCATTGTGTTTATTTCTCTTATCTCCTCATCAGAGACTGTGCGATTCTGTTTTAGAATCTGCTGAATCCGGTCTGCATCATGAAGGCGCAACCACATTGCGTCTGCGTTACCATTAACGGAATTGAAACTAGCAACTGATGAAACCAACAGAAATAGGAGAAAAAAGCAAATTGATAAAGCGAGAATAGATAAAGCTACACGGTGTGGGACATCATTAAGCGAGGTTCTTTCGACTTGTTCTTCTACCTCTGAAAGCGCACGGTCACTCCAACCGGCATTGTCGCTCCGAACATTAACGATGACCTTGGTCTTGGTCTGGCCGACGTTTCGATCATCGAAATCAACCTGTATCTCATGTTCAGGACGTGCAGCTCCTTCAGTTGATGCCCGGCACGTTATTAAAAGGCGTTTAATTTTGGATTTGCGCGAGTTGTCGAGTTCAAGCAGACCATCGACGCTGGTCATCTCTTCGCGTCGCTGCCCAGACAAGAACACCTCAAAATCAACAGTCTTCGTCGTGCCCTGATGTTCTTCAAGCCGGTCGTGGATAATATCCATAAGACGATCGAGTTTTGTCTTTTCGAGCAAGAATGGCCGAACGTAATCTTTATGTATTTGCTTCATCAGATATTTGGAAAGCCTAACATGAATGTATGCAACAAAATTGTTGTATATCAGCGTTCATGGGTTTTATCTAATACAATTTAACTGGCTTGTCCAGCGTATTTTGCTTAAAAAGCCGTGGAATATGGAATCGGCAAAAACCGCACCCCTTATCTGAACTGCAAATAAACGCGGCTGCCGTCGCTGCGCACGCCTTCCGCCGCGCCCGCCTTGAGGAACAAGCGTGACGCCTCCACCTTGCCGGTTTGCAGGATGTAAGCCTGAACCGCCTTGGCCCGGCTGGCGGCGAGCGCTTCCAGATCGTTTTGGCTGACAGGAAATGTCGCAAGCAGCCCCGCTTCCATTGGGTCGGGCGGCGGAACAAGTTTTGTCTGATAGCCCGTTTCGGCGGATTGATTTTTCACCGCGCGCTTTTCGGATTGCATCAGTTGCGTTGCCCCTTTTTTGGCAATCGCCTTGTGCGGCAGGATCTGCGCGGCGTAGGCGGCGAGGTTCGTGTTTGCGGCGATGAGTGCCGGCGTGATTTTGCCGGCGGCCTCCGCCTCGGCATAAATCTTCTTCACATAATGCGCGCGCTCGTCCGGCGTGAGGACAATCTGGTCCACCGAGTTCGTGGCCTGCTCGACTTTGCGGAGCTTCATCCAAATTCGGGTGCGGATTTCGCGGTCGAGCGCAGCGCGCTGCAAACCCTCGCGGTCGCCGTCGGAATCAATGCTGCCGGAAATTTCCAAACCCAATGCGGGCCGCGCGTCCAGCCCCTTCACGAGCGAATCCAGCTTCTTTGTATCGCCAGCCGTCAACGCCGCGCTGTCCAACGCGAAATCCTGCCAGCCCAGTTCCTCGCCACCGCCGCCGAACAATGCGCCGAGCAGCGAGAACGGCGAGGTGGTCACCTTTTCAAGAATGTTCACGATGGCGCGCGTGACCACTTTGCCGATGCGGAACTTCGGGTCGTCAATGCTGCCTTCAATCGGCACGTCCAAAACGATTTTGCCGTCGCGGTCCTTCAAAATCGCGATGGCAAGGCGCACCGGCAGATGCGTGGCGTCCTTGCTCTCCACCTTTTCGCCGAACCTGAACCGGTCGAGCGTGATGACATTTCTTGACTGTAACTTTTTCCCGACAAGTTCATACGCGAGGTCGAGATTCAATTTCCCCTCGGCGATGCGATAGCCGGCGAACCTGCCTGAATACGGGCTGGCGGGCGTCAAATCCATGTCTTTCACGGAAATCTTGATGTTGTTCGTCTGCGTGCCGCTGAATGGATTGATCGTGCCGGTGATGCTCGCCGGGCCGACGCCGTCAATCATCGCGTTCAAGGCGATATCCGCGTGCTGAAGCTGTTCCGTGGAAAGGCCGGTGATGCTGCCATTCACCGACTGGATGGTCAGATTCACGTTCGGCTGCAGCGAACGGTCGGTGAAACTGACCGCCGTGTTCGTAATGACAATCGCGTCGATGGAGATTTGTGGCAACGGCGCATTCGTCGCGGAAGTAGTCGGCGCGGCGGCAATCTTCGTCTCATTCGTCGTCGGCGCGTTCGTGTTCGTCATGTGCAGCGCGTTGAGCAGATTGATGGTCTTGTTTGTCTCGATGACGAGCCGCGCGTAGGCGTTGTTCACGTCAATCTCCCTGATGCTGACCGTCTGCGGATTCAGGTTCGCGTCAATGCCTTTAAAGCCGATGGAATCCCATTTCACCAAATCCTCCGCCGTCACGCCGTCCACGGTGTGGAAATCGTCAAGCCTCGCGTCGCCGTGGAACGTCACCTGCGGCAACTCGTCCTTGGGCGTGCGCAAACTGATTTTGCCGTGTAGGCCCACCTTGCTGCCGAGGATGTAGAGATTCAGCTTCGGTTCCAGATAGGGATCAAGCGTGCCGAGATCGAGTTGGTCCAAATCAAGCAGGATGTCCGCCGTCGGCGGCAAGAACGACGCGGTGGTCACGGCCTTGATGGAACCGTTCGTGTTCCAGCGCAGCGAAAGCTCCGCCGTCAGATTTGTGCCGGGAACGTTGGAAATATTTTTTGCGTCGAGCGTGATGTCGGTCAACTCCAGCCGCGCCGGACGCGAATTCACGAGGTCCTCCAGATGCAGCGCGCAATTCGTTACCGCCACGCTGCGGACCGTGCCGCTCCACTGGTTCGTGCTGTTGAGCAGCATCGCCACGGCGTTGGTCACCGAACGGAGGAGAAAGAGAATCCCGCCCGGCGCGTTCGTTGCTGATTCCGCCGGCCTGGCCAGCTCGATCACGTTGACGGAATTGTCCTTGCCGCGGTTCAAGAAAAGTTTCGCGCCGTTCACTATCACCGAATCCACCGTGGCCTGGCGGCTTTCCAGGGCCGCCTTCACGCCGGTCACGTCGAAGAGCGACAGGTCCACGATGTTGTTGCTGTCGCCCGGCGCGCCGAGCTTGAAATCGCGCAGCGCGAACGCCGCGTCNNCGCGGATCTCGAACCGCACCAAGTCCTGATACAGCGGCGCGTATTTATTCAGCGTGAAATTGAACAGCTTCAATTCGCCCTGCGAGCGCAGCGGGGCGAGATAAAAAAATCCGCCCCACGCAATCTGTTCGCCTGCGTCCGTGGTGCCGCTGAACGAATAGGGATTCTTGTTGTCCGGGTCCGTGCGAAAATCATCCAGCGTGATATCCAGCGGGCCGACCGTGCGCTTGAACGGCTCGCGCGTCGTGAAATCCGCCAGCGCGGCGGACGCGCCGCCGATGCGCAAACCGCTCCACGTGCAGGACGAGCGGCTTGGCCGGTGCCTTGGGCGCGGCGACGGCGGGTGCGTTGGTGGCAAACTTCGCGAGGATGTCGGAGAAATTGAACGTGTAATCCTTGTTCATCTGCACGCGGACAAATGGTTTCGACGTGCTGATTTCCTTGAACACCCACGCGTGGCCGAGGAAGGACGAAAGCTGGAAGTTCACAAACACCTCGTCCCACGAAACGAATGGCTCGCCGTCCTTGTCCTTGATGAGCAGCCCGCGCACCGTGCAAGAGAGCACGAACGGATTAATTTTTACGTTCTCGATCGAGACGTCGCGGTCGAGCCGTTTGGAAATCTGCTTCACCGCCACGCTGCGGACGATGAGCGGCAGAATCAGGAAACCGACCACGGTGTAAACCAACAGCAGTCCAACCGCCCAGCTCGCGGGCTTGCGTTTGCGCGGCGAAATCCAACTCCAAAACGGAGCCTTCATAATCCCGTGGCAGCATCCGTCCAAATGCCAGCGCCGTCAATCTTTTCGCGTCAAATGGCGAAATCGGTGTATTCGCTTTACCGTCCCGCCGCGCGGCGCACGGCTTCCTTCTTCTCCTCCAGCTCGGCCTGAAGTTTCTTGCGCTCGTTCGCCAACTGTTGCCGGAACGCGTCGGCCTTTTCAAAATCCTGGGCGGCCCTGGCCATTTCATCTTTTAACGCAAGTTCGCGCCCGGCGATTTTCGCGGCGTATTTTGAATCCAGTTCCGCGAGTTCCTTTTTCTGCGCGCCGGTGAGTTTGACCGCCGGCGCGGTTTTGTTCAGTCGCTCCATTGCCAGTTCATAGGCGGTTTTCATATTTTATTTGGGAAGGTCGGCATTATGCCGTTCTAAATTTGAAACGGCGGCGCGCCACGATTCGATTTTTGTCTGCAACGTCAGATGGCGGGCAAACGTTACCGCATATTGCCGCCCCGGCGCAAGCGGCGCGAGGCAAAAGAAATTTTCCAAAGCCGAAATCCGCATATAAACATGACTAATCAATAACTTTCAGAAATCGAAAGTCGGTTTTAATCCTTCACAACCTGTTTGATGCCAAGCACATAAACCGATGATTAGAATTTGACAAGTTTACCATGAGTGACTTACTATGATAGGGCAATGGTGTCGTGCTGGTTCAGCATCCGAGCCCAGCCCCACTTTGCACGCGGTCAATTTTTAATTTTAAGGTTTCATGAGTGATACAATCGCAAAGGCGTCGTCGAATGGCGCGCCGAAGGTTTCGCGGATTGACGAGGCCGTCATTCGCATCGCCGGCAATTCGCAGGATGGCATCCAAGCCATCGGTGGTTTTCTCGCACGGCTGGCCGGCCGCAGCGAGCAGGAGGTCATGACGTTCATGACCATTCCGGCCACGATTTCGGGCGGGCCGTCCATTTTCCAGGTCCGCATCGGCTCCGGCGAGGTGTTGAGTTCCGGAGACGAAGCCGACGTGCTGCTCCCGTTTTACCAGCATTCCTACGAAGACCACATCGGTTCGCTCAAAAAGGGTGGCATTGTCCTTTACGATTCCGATCACGTCCAGTCGAACCCGGAATGGGAAAAGGATTATCATCATGTCGCGGTGCCGATTTCGTCGCTGACCGTCGAGGCCATTGGCGGCACGGC
>PLZL01000053.1 GCA_003152145.1 Limisphaerales bacterium | reverse complement strand
GGGCGGCTTCAGCACTCGCGCCATTCCGCGACTGGGCATCCCGGGCTTCTGGATGTCCGACGGCCCCAACGGCGTGCGCAACGTGCCGCAAGGCGTGACACCGCAAGCCTGTGCGTTCCCCGTCGGCGCGGCGCTGGCGGCGACATGGGACCTCGACATGGCCACCGCCTATGGTCACGCGATGGGCTTGGAAGACCGCGCGCGCGGCACTTGTTTTCAGCTCGGACCGGGCCTCAACATTTGCCGGGTGCCGGTCAACGGCCGGAATTTCGAGTATTTTGGCGAGGACCCATTCCTGGCCTCGATCATGGCAGCCAACTGGGTCAAGGCGTGCAGCGCCCAGGGATCCATTCCGACGATCAAGCATTTCGCAGGCAACAACCAGGAGATGAACCGCAACACCGTGGACGCCCAGGTGGATGAACGAACCCTGCACGAGATCTATCTGCCGGCTTTTAGGAAGGCCGCGACAGAGGGCGGCCTGATTGCGGTGATGTGCTCCTATAACCGCCTCAACAACGTCTATGCCAGCGCCAACGATTGGCTCCTCAACCAGGTGCTGAAAAGGGAGTGGGGATTCAAGGGCTTGGTGATGTCCGATTGGGGCGCCTCGCACGCCACCACCGATGTGGCGCGCGGCCTGGACCTGGAGATGCCCAGCGGCGCAAACCTCAGCCTGACAAAAATCCAGGCGGCGATTACCAACGGCACTGTTTCGGTGACGGACGTTGACAACGCGGTGCATCGCATCCTTCGCACCTTCTTTGCGCAAGGCTGGCTGGACACGGGCTGGAAGCCAGTGAACCCCGATCTGCCCATGGATTCGCCGGCATCGGCCAAGACCGCGCTGACCATCGCGGAGGAGGCAATTGTGCTTTTGAAAAATGACCGCGACACCCTCCCGCTCGACCGCGCGAAGGTGAAGACGATTGTTGTGGTCGGCCCGAATGCTTCGGCGCCGGACGGGGTTGTGCCTGCCAACATCGGCGGCGGCGGGAGCGGCGCGGTCAACCCGTTCACCAACCGGATTCCAGAAGCCAGGTATCTCGACGGCATCACGAAAGCAGCCGGCGGCAACGTCAAAGTCATCCACATTTCCATGCCGGAACCTTCCGAAGCAGAGGCGCTGGTTCCGCTGCCTTGCGTGCGCACTTCGCCCTCCGGAGAACCGGGCTTGACACTCTCCGTGGAGGTCGCGGGCGGGAACGCGCCGGACCAGGCCGCTCCCACTGCACAGACAAATGGCAACGTGGAAGCCACGAGCGATCACGCGCCGGTTCAAATCGCTTCGTCCGTCCAGAGAAGCATCAATGTCTCCTGGCAGCCGGGACAGTTGCCCTTTGGNNAGGCCGCTGCCCCCGGCACGATCCTGCACCTCGTGGCGAACAATCCCGTGCCCATCCTCATCAAGGCGAGTCTGCAGGCTAATCCGCCCGCTGGACGGGGACGCCGCGGTGGCGGCGGCGGCGGGTTTGGGGGGCGCGAGGGTTCCGGCGGCGAACGCATCCTCCGCGTGGCCCTGACCGATCTCACCTCCGTCAAAAGTGCCGACGCCGTCATCGCGTGCGTTGGGTTAAACCGCGGCGTGGAAAGCGAAGGCCGGGACCGTCCGTTCGAGCTTCCTGACGTTCAGCAACAATTGATCAAGTCGGT
Organism: Limisphaerales bacterium; assembly: GCA_003152145.1. Next base: position 929 of record PLZL01000053.1, on the reverse strand, counting down.
GTCGGCGCTCAATCCGCGTGTCATCGTGATCAATAACAGCGGCGCCGGCGTGGGAATGAGCGCTTGGGCACAGGACGCGGCGGCCATCCTGCAGGCATGGTATCTCGGACAGGAAGGCGGCATCGCCATCGGCGAAGTCCTCTTCGGGGATGTCAATCCCAGCGGCCATCTCGCCTCCACGTTCGACAAACAGTTCGAGAACAACCCGGCCTTCCCCTATTACCCTGGGAAACAGGTCACCGGCACGAATTATCCCGTTGAACCTTATACCGAGGGCATCTTTTACGGTTACCGTGGCTATGACAAGGCGGGCAAGGATCCGATGTTTCCGTTTGGTTTTGGAATGAGTTACACCGCCTTCCAGNNGTGGGAGAGCAGAATTGTCCGGAGCCGAGGCCCCTGCGCGAACTCAAAGGATTCAGCCGGGTGACGCTTATCCCCGGGGAGACAAAGCGCGTCGAGATCTCACTCCCGCGCGACGCGTTCGCCTACTGGAGTTCGACAACCAGAGATTGGAAGGTGGACGCGGGGAACAAGTTCACCATCGAGGCCGGCGTTTCCGAGCGCGACATCAGCGCCAGGGAAACTCTGGAAGTCTTCTAGCGGACCGTGGAACAAAACACGGCGCGTGGCTCGGCGATGACTGGCTTCAGGTTCTGGAAAATCCCGATCGGGCGTTGCTGGACAAAATCCAGAAACAGCCGGAATTGTTTTAGACACGGATTTCACGAATCAACACGGATTTTGATTTCAGTTTTCCGAATTTCAGCGTTTCAGCTTTTGCCCTGGCGCACCGGCAGTTGTTCGCGGGCGCGGCAAGACGGGCAGAAAAGAAAAATCTTCAATTCGCCCGCATCCGAATCAAATTCACCAATCACCTGCAACTTGAAACTGCCGCATTTGAGGCAGGACACCGTGAACCGCCGGAA
>PLZL01000379.1:277-4588 GCA_003152145.1 Limisphaerales bacterium | reverse complement strand
TGATCGCCATCACCACCAGCAGTTCAATCAGCGTAAAGGCGCGGGTTCGCGGCATGGTTTTTGACACTTTCGGATTGACCGGATTAACGCTCTTCGACCTCCATCTGGCCAGCAAAAATTGTTCACCGTCGGAAAGCGCGTTGCCGCCGGGCGCGTTCCCGCTTAACTTCTCCGCGCATGGTCCGGCTCGTTTTATTTGATGTTGATGGCACGCTCGTTCACACGGGCCGCGCCGGCTCGCGGGCGTTTGGCAAAACCATCGCCTCGGAATTCAAGGCGCCGGAAAGCGTGGAAAGAGTCCGGTTCGGCGGCCGCACCGATATCAGCCTTGTGCGTGAACTTTTCGGCTTCAACAATATTCCGGCCGCGCCGGAAAATTTCCGGCGGTTTTTTGAGAGCTACGTTTTCTGGCTCGACCACCTCGTCGCAACCGCCAATGGCGAAATCTGCCCCGGCGTGCCGGAATTCATCCGCGATTTGCGCGCGCTCCCGAATCCGCCACGGCTCGGCCTGCTCACGGGCAACATCCGCCTCGGCGCAGAAATCAAGCTGCGGCGATACGGGCTGTGGGAGCATTTTGAGACCGGCGGCTTTGCCGATGACGGCGAGGACCGCAATCACATCGCCGCCGCCGCGTTCGAACGCGGACGGCGCGTGCTCGGCGGAAATCTGCGCGGCGGGGAGATTCTGGTGGTCGGCGACACGCCGCACGACATCCGGTGCGGGCAATTTATTGGCGCGAAAGTCCTGGCCGTGGCGACCGGCGGCGCAAAATTGGAGGAATTGCAGAAACACCAGCCCGATTGGGCGGTGGAAGATTTGACAAGGGTGAGCGCACACCAGGTCTGCAACGGCATTCTGTGATTTCAACCACGAATGGACACCGATGGACACGGATAAAAACAAAGTTACGTGCGGGTCGGACGCCCGCGCCAGCGCTGCCCGCCGCAGCTTTTCTCGGTTTCCGGGTTTGACTCGATTAACGCAAACGCAATAGGCTGTGCATTAAGATTGAAGGCAACGGACATAATTGTTCCTGTGTGCATCCTGGCCGCAGTGGGCTTGGCAGTTTGCCTGATGCATGAACGCCAAGCCTGCCTGAACTTGGACGCGCAAAATGACGATTTGCGCCGCCAATTGAGCAAAATGGCGGAGATCAACGCGGAGAACCAGCGATTGTCGAATCTTTTAGCCGAGGCCAACGCGCGCCGTCCGGACCCGAACGCGACAACGGGAACAAATGTCGCGACGGAGGAACGGCTGAAAGAATTGGCGCGGCTGCGCGGCGAAGTGGAGGCTCTTCACCAGAAAGACAGAGATATTGAAAGCTTGCGCGCCGACACGCGAGCGACGCGTGACGCACTGGAAGAGGCCCGCCAAGCGCGACGCGCCGGGCGGATGGCCAGCCGGAACAACCCCGGCGCCGCAAACGGCGCGCCGCTGGAAATTCTCGAGGCAGACTATGGCACGGATCGCACGAACATGGATGTCTCGGCTGAACTCAGCGATAGAATTCGAGGCGGCAGCCTTAAAATCATCGCGAGCAACCAGTTGGCCGGGGATCCGGATTTTGGGCACGTCAAGTCTCTGACGGTTGTTTATCGCTTTGGCGGGGCGATCCAGACAAACCAGTTTCGTGAAGGGGATGTTGTCATTCTGCCACCGGAGGCGCCATAAGCCGCACCGAAACACCGCGCTGATATGAAACTGAGTCACGCCCTGACCCACTCCCTCCTGCCCGCAATCGTAGCCAGCCTGGCGATCTGGCTGGCGGTCGAACACCAAGCCAGACTCAATCGGGCTAAGGAACATCAAACCTTGGAACAGCAGTTGCAGCCGATGGCCGGCCTCGTCGCCCGGAATGAGCAGTTGTCAAACCTCCTGGCTCAAACGAGCGCTCCCGAACCGTTGCCGCCAGACGAGCTTATGGAACTGCTCCGCCTGCGCGGCGAAGTGGGTGTTCTCAGCCGGCAACAAGCCGATCTCAACCAGGCCCGCGAAGAAGATCGCCAAGCCCACGCCGTGCTGGAAAGATACCTCAAGACGCCAGCCGAAACGAATGCCAAAGCCACGGACGACTACTGGCCGCGGGACTCTTGGGCGAATTCCGGCTATGGCAGCCCGGAAGCCGCGCTGAAAACAATCCTTTGGGCTGGCTCCAACGGCGATTTGACAAATTTTTTCGCAAGCGTCGCGGATGAAGGGCGTAAGGAACTGGAAACTCAGTTTGAAGGGAAATCAGAAACTGAAAGGTCCATCCGTCTCGCGGACGCAACTTATGCTCTCCAATCGCTCCAGATCCTTGGCCGCGAGGCTTTGGACGATCATACCGTCTTGCTTACGGTGGAGTTGGAATCCCAAGACGGTTTTCACACCGTTAAGATGGTCATGAAGAAAACCGGGGGTGAATGGAAGTTCGCTGGGCCGCAGCAATAACCCGCGGCACGATTGACTATTTTTAGGTAAATCGCACGGACAATCACAGATGAGCGCGGATTTTTTGAGAGGGGATTGTTGGATTCGTGGATTGATGTCTGCGGCTCGGCCCTCCAGACACAACGACGTTCACCGAACACTTTTTCATCCGTGATTATCCGTGTCCATCCGTGGTCAAAACTTTTTTCTTTTTGGCAGGTTCGGGGCGGAATTCCAGAATTTCGCCGGGCTGGCATTCGAGCGTTTCGCAAATCGCTTCGAGCGTGGAGAAGCGGATGGCCCGGGCCTTGCCGGTTTTGAGGATGGAAAGGTTTTGCGGCGTGATGTCCACGGCGGCGGCCAGATCGTTCAGCCGCATTTTGCGCTGGGCGAGAACCACGTCCAGATTGACGATAATGGGCATAAACTTAAACGGTCAATTCCTGTTCCTCTTGCAGTTCCTGCGCCTCGCGGAAAAGCCACGCAAAAAACTTCAAAGTCAATGCCGCAAACAACATGCTCAAATCGACGGGAAAATGACTGAAATTAACGGAATCTGACCAAGGAGGATCTGCATTAAGAGTTTGGCCGAGGACGCAGTAAACCTTTTCATAAAGCCACATCATAAGCAACCATGTGCCTGCGGAGTTTAAGTTCGCCACCGTTTGTGCATCGAAGAAGCAGCCGTTCTTCAAACGATTAAAGAAGCGGAATATTTTTAGGTTGACAATGAATGCAATCACAAACATTGGAATGGGTGTGAAATCTTTAATCAAAAAAGTGAATTGTTTTGAAAACAATGGCGGCAAAATTGCATTCGCGAAAATCACCACTGTCACGAGTCCCCACAGAACAAGTCCGGCAAGTGCGATGATTCGTAAAACTTTGCTGACCTTGACGATTTTTGCTTTGTTTTGAAAATTTTTCATAAAGTTAAACGGTGAGTTCCTGTTCCTCGTGAATTTTCCGGCCTTCGTCCATGATCCACGCGATGAAGATGATCAAAAATCCTGTGAAGACCGGCGTGCTGCTCAAATTCATGTCTTTGAGCAAGCCTTGCATCTGATAATCAATCACCCAGTCAATGATGAGCCACCAGCCGAGAAATCGGATGCAGGTGACGTTCCTGGCCGAGAAGAGGATGCCACGCCCGTAAAGCCGGAACAGCCGGAGCATCACCCCCATGCAAAAAAACGCCAGACCCGCTCTCACAATCCAGAGGGCAAGAATCGTCGTTGGCATTTCGCCCGGCGACTCGTAAATGTGATGCTGCGAAATGACGATCCGCAACTTGTCGGAAATTGGAGCCGGCCAGCCGAACAGGAAAGCCAGAAACCAGTAGCCGCCAAAGATGAGACTAAACCAAGTCAAGGCTTGGAAGATTCGGCTCGCATTCTTGATGCGATTCAGGCGGGCCACATTGTTGAGGGCGGCTTTATGAGCCTTGCGCCCGAAAACGAGATAAATCAGGAGAAAGGCTGGAATCAGTATCGGTGCGGTGATATTCATGGCGCAAAGAATAAACCCGACAATTCCGTTAGTCAATCCTTTTTTATCGTAAAACGATAAATAGTTGGCTTTAATTGTTAATCGGCTCGACTTTTGCCGATTTCACATTATTTTCAAAAGCAATTTATGACCGATCCGCGTTACACCAAGCTGGCGAGGCTGCTCGTCAATTATTCCACCCAAATCAAAAAGGGCGACCGCGCGCTGCTCGACATGATTGACGTGCCGGACGAATTTTCCGTCGAACTCATTCGCGCCATCCGCGCCGCCGGCGGCACGCCGCTCGTCGAGGTCCGTCACATACGCATCTCCCGCGAGCTGTTGCTGGAAGTGAACGACAAACAGGCTGCGCTTGTCCGCGACATCGAGATGTTCCGCATGAAAAAG
>PLZL01000379.1:0-259 GCA_003152145.1 Limisphaerales bacterium | reverse complement strand
TGTATTTCGACGTTTGCACGATGGATTACGCGAAGATGGCCCGCGCGATGGTTCCGCTGGAGCGCCGGATGAAGCGCGCCGACAAAGTCCATCTCAAGGCGCCGGGAACAGATTTGACGTTCAGCATCAAGGGCATCGGCGCGAAGATGTGCAAGGGCGACCGGAACATTCCCGACGGCGAGGTTTTTTCCTGCCCGGTGAAAAATTCCGTGAACGGCACGATTCAATTCAACGCGCCGACGATTTATTCGGGAACGAA
>PLZL01000021.1 GCA_003152145.1 Limisphaerales bacterium | reverse complement strand
TGGGAATGGCGTTACCTCTGGCAACAATGCCGCAGCGACGCTTCGTTCACCCTCTGTCATGAATCGAACGAGATCGAGTCGATGGCTGTTTCTCACGACGGTCAGTGGCTGGCGATTGGACAGGAGCGGGGTGGGCTATCGGTATGGGACCTGCGCACGCGACAGCAAGTCGTTCGATTGGCTGAGGGCGGCATCGTTCGGGCTGCCTTTTCACTCACGGGGTCTTTGTTGGCATTCGCCACCACCAGTATTTCCATTTCCGGCGAGTTGGAATCCCATTTACACCTCTGGAACGCGACGACACGCCAGATGATAACCGAATTTCCACTGAGCGGTGCCTGCGCCGGGTTGGTGTTTTCCGAAGATGGCCAGACGCTTGCCACGGGCACCGGGGGATCGAACGGCATCACCGTGTGGCAAATCCCGGAAGGTAAAGAACTGGCAACTTATCAGGCGAACCCGCTCGGCGATTGGGTAACAACTCGTTTCGCTGCAACACGCGATCTGCACATGGCCGCCTACGGGCTGGGGCGGCAAGTTCGCGTGATTGACCTGCGCAACGGCAAGGAGCTTTGGATGGCAGCCGCATCCGAACGGAACACAGTCACCGCCCTTGCATTTTCACCCGATGGCAAAACCTTGGCTTCGGGTGCCGGATTCGACGATTCGGACATCCGTCTCTGGGATGTTGCCAGTGGCAAGGAAATCGGGCGGTTGGAAGGCCACGGAACCTATGTGAGTTCCCTGGTGTTCTGGCCGGATGGCCAAAAATTGGTCTCGAGCAGCGCCGATCAGACGATTCGGATTTGGGACGTCGCGGGTCGAAAGTGCCTGGACGTGCTGCGCGGCCATCGTCAGGAGGTGTGGAGGCTGGCCCTGTTGCCCGATGACAAAACGCTGGTCAGCGGGTGCAAAGACGGAACAGTTTATTTTTGGGATACATCGGTCAGCCACTCGCACGAGGCCCGAATCACGTTACCGGAGCCGATGACTGCCTGGCGCTTTGCTCCCGACAGCCAATCGGTGGTGACGTTGGACCTGCAGGGCCGCGTGACGCGTTGGCAGGGCCGTGATTTTCAGCAGCCAGAGACGTTATTCGAAATCAGCACGAATCGTTACCCGGGGAACGATCTCTTATCGCGCGATGGACGGTTGCTGGCCGTCACCACTACCAATAATGTGCTTCAGGTGTGGGATCTATCGCGGCAACGACTGTGGCGCGAGTTCCCCAGCCCGACTGGTAGAATTTGGGCAGCGAGATTTTGCGACGATGACAACAAGCTGGTGGCGTTGGCGTATGACTACAAATCGCTTTATGAATGGGACCTCAATTCAGGCCGGGAGATACACTCATGGCGTGTGCCGGCAGAGAGCAGCGTAATCGCTTCTTCCCCGGACCAGCGACTGTGCGTGGTGAAAGGTTATCTTCGTGGGGGATACAGTGGGGATGTCCTTTTCGAAGACTTGGTCGGTGGCGGTAGTGTGAAGCGGAACCTCGACGCTCAAGAGATTTGGAAGGGTGCGTTCTCTCCCGATGGAAAACTCTTTGCGGTCGCCAGCACCATGGGGTATGCGCGAGTGTGGGATACGGCCACGTGGCGGGAGGTGGCCACGCTGCGCGGTTATCTTAAAGGTGTTAACAACGTCGCTTTTTCAGGGGACGGAAAGCGTCTGGCGACCGCCGGCACCGATAAAGGGTTGAAACTATGGGACACGGAAAGCTGGCAGGAGGTGCTTACATTGGGGGACCAAGAGTCATGGTTCACCGAAAGGCCGTTTTCATCCGACGGCAATGCAATTATCGAACGAGGCGCAGGCATTGTGCATATTTGGCGGGCGCCATCGTGGGAGGAGATCAACGCGGCGGAAAAGTCGGCGCCTGCTCCAGGTCCGTAGCAACAAAACAAAGCCAATCCCCTGAAATCTATGAACCAATTCAAATTCTCCTGTCCGCACTGCAAACAACACCTGCAATACGACGAACAGGCATCGGGTCGTGAGATTCAATGTCCCAACTGCCATCACCTCATCCGCGTTCCACCGATTCCCGGCCGAACCGCCGAGTATAACCCGGAATCCGGCAAGACCTGGGCCACCTTTGTCCCTTCCGGGAACGTGCCGGCACCAAAGGGGATCTCGCTCGTTCGCAAGCCCGACTCGGCCAAGCCACCAGGAAAGGAACCATGAATCCGGGCAGGGAGCACTGTATGACGACCAAGAAATAGCTGGAATGGTGACAAATTGCATTCCGTGGAAAAAAGTTTTGAAGCTACCAAACAAGTGGTATCAGATGGTGGATTTTGCCAATGATTTGGGCCTAAATTCTCATAATTACTGAGGAAATCGCTTTAGGAATAAACATGAGGGTTCGATTCCCTTCACCCGCTCTGGTGTCCTTTTAGTGCTCGAACTTCCACCAATCCATGTTCATCAACGGTGTGCCGTTGCCGAAGAATTTCAAATACAGATCGTGGACGCCTCTGGCACCCTTGATGTTACAGGACTGGGTTTCCCACTTGTCCAAGGCACCGGTGGACTTGACCTTGAGCGTGCCGATCGCATTGCCCGTTTCACTGTCGAGCCTCAACGTGATGGTGGTGCCATCGGTTACGGTGGCCACGCTGGCAAGAAAATTGGTTGCGCCCTTGTCGCCGAAATCCACGCCTTTGATTTTGATGTAAGCGCCGTTGTCATTGGCTGTCACATACACGCCCTCATTCTCGCCACTCCGGGGTTTGGTCTTAATGCCTTTTTCGTAACAGATGGTGGCCGCTTCAACTGGCGCAAAGGGATTGAACGCGCCGACTTGGGCGACGCCTTCATTGTTCCACCACGGAAGCTTTTGAATCATCCCTTCGGGATTGTAGGTCATTTCCGCCACGCAGACCGAACGCCGTTCCCGATGCACGTCCGTCACTTCCCAATTGAGCTTGTAATTGAAGCCGAAAACATACGACTTGCCTTTGAAATCAATAATGCCCGGATGGTTGCCCGATGACAGCCCGTTGCCGTCCATGATGTTACCCTTGAACTCCCAGGGGCCGGTGGGCTGGTCACTCATGGCATAGCCGATGCCTTCGGGACAGCAGGTGGAGGCATAGGCCAGATAGTAATGGCCGTTGCGTTTGTAGATCCACGGGCCTTCCTGGTAGTTCCGAGGTTTGCCTTCGGCCTTCACGACCTCGCCTGAATAGGAAACCATGTCCTTGTTGAGCTTCACATACCACGCGTTCGGGTTTCCGAAGTAAAGGTAAGCCTGGCCGTCATCGTCAACAAAAACCGTGGGATCAATGTAACCGGTGGCCTTGTTGACAAGGGGATGCCCGAGGGCGTCTTTGAAGGGGCCGAGTGGATTATCCGCGACGGCGACGGCGATGACATTCTTTGGCCATCCCTGCACGCTGATTGGGACATACAGGTAAAACTTGCCGTCGCGCTCGATAACCTGTGGCGCCCATGCGTCATTGTCCTGTTTCGCCCACGGCAACGTCGCAAGGGAAGCGATCGAACCGTGATCCGTCCAGTTCACCATGTCGGTAGTGGAGTAGCACTTCCAGTCGAGCATATGAAAGCCTCTGGCATCGTCCTCGTCGTGGCTGGTGTAAAGATAGACCTTGTTGCTATAAACCATCGGCGCCGGATCGGCGGTAAAACACGTCTGCACCACCGGATTGTCCGCGTAGCAAACCGTTCTCAAAGTTACAATCGCGGCCACCGCGATGCTCGCAATACGTTTTAGCATTACAGGTTTATTCATTGATTTTGACCGGGCTCTTTTCCCCAAAAAGGCGGAAAGGATCACCAACGGGAATTCTCAGCGAATTTATTTGCCCACAATCGTCATCGGCAACTTAAACCGGATATCGTCCGATGCCGCGCCGATTAGAAATTCATAGTCGCCGGGTTCGGCGACATATTGCTTCTTCACA